>CAIUKX010000266.1 GCA_903899795.1 uncultured Flavobacteriales bacterium | reverse complement strand
CTATCCCTGCGTTCTGCACATAATAGAATTCATTTTCTTCTAGACTCTTCTTCATAAACTACTCCTTTAATTCAAACACTCTATCACATAAAAAAACCTCGGAAATCTATCCGAGGTTTTCAATTAAATTTCATGTATCACGGTTTAATCTTAACTATTTTACCATTTTTTAAGATCACCAATTCACTGTTCATTTTTCGCTTGTACTCTATTAGTTTCTCATAGACCTTGTCCATTCCTTCTAATATTTTTTGTCTTTCTACACTTGTATTATTCGAATTTGGCTTCATACAATATCAGCTTTTGATAATGTAAATTTACGATTATTATAAATAATAAATTCATTTGAAATCTTTTTTTCTGCAATTCAATTTAGTGGAGACGTTGCATTGCAACGTCTCTCCCTATAAATTTCCGATAAATTTATTAAAACCCTTGAACTCCGTTCACAGTTGTATATTTCAATACATTCTTTTTATCGGGATAAATTCTCGCAAAGGCTGACTGAACAGCAATCGTACCCTCGTGGAATCCACATAAAATCAATTTTAATTTTCCTTCGTAATGGTTCACATCACCTATGGCATAGATACCAGGAATATTGGTTGAATAATCCAATGTATCCACTGTAATCGCATTTTTTTCGATTTCAAGTCCCCAATTGGCGATTGGCCCCAAACTTGGCTTCAACCCGAACAATGGGATGAAATGATCTGCCGCTGTTGTGATTTCTCCTTCTTTTGTGTGGTTAATGATCACATTTTCCAATTTTGAGCCTCCTGATAACCCAACAACTTCTGCTTCGGTAATCAATTTAATCTTTCCTGCATCCGCCATATCGATCACTTTTTGAACGGAATCCAAATGTCCTCGGAAAGAACTGTTTCGATGCACCAGCATCACTTCCGAAGCAATATTGTTTTCTGCTAAATAGATGGACCAATCTAAAGCTGAATCACCGCCACCTGCAATTACACATCTTTTTCCTTTGTAGAACTCCGGATCTTTGATGATGTATTCAACTCCTTTATCTTCAAAATCAACGATATTTGAAATAGGTGGTTTTCTTGGCTCAAAAACTCCTAATCCTCCAGCGATCATAACAATCGGAGCATGATGTTTTGTACCCTTACTTGTTGTGACAATAAAACTACCATCTTCTAATTTATCAACATCTGTAGCCGCTTCCCCCAAAGTAAACCCTGGTTTAAAAGGAGCTGCTTGTTCCATTAAATTATCAACTAGTTCACCAGCTAAAATAGATGGAAATCCCGGAATATCGTAGATCGGTTTTTTTGGATATATTTCTGAACATTGTCCACCTGCCTGTGGCAACGAATCTATTAAATGGCATTTTAATTTTAAAAGTCCTGCTTCGAAAACAGTAAATAAACCTACAGGTCCTGCTCCAATGATAATGATGTCTGTTTCTATCATTTTTTCTATGTTTTTATTTAATTTTCATTTTTTCTTTTTAGTCACTAGTTTTTGGTCACTAGTAATCAAGATTCAAACAAATCAGTTGAAAGGTATTTATCGCCTCTATCACAAATGATACAGACAACGAGTCCTTCTTCCAAAGTTTCTATTATTTTCAATGCAGCAGCCACTGCTCCACCACTGCTCATTCCTCCAAATACACCTTCTTCTTTTGCCAAACGTTGTGCCATTTTTTTAGCTTCAACATCAGTCACCTCTATCACTTGATCAACTCTCGAACGGTCAAATATTTTCGGTAAATATTCAACAGGCCATTTACGGATTCCCGGAATTTTAGCTCCATCTGAAGGCTGAACTCCAACAATTTCAATCGCTGAATTTTGTTCTTTCAAATATCTTGAAACTCCCATAATCGTACCTGTAGTACCCATTGCCGATACAAAATGAGTCACCTTTCCTGCTGTATCTCTGAATATTTCAGGCCCAGTTGTCAAATAATGCATATTCGGATTGTTGGGATTAGAAAACTGGTCCAACATGACATACCCTTCGTTCTCCACCTTCTCTCTCGCATAATCAATTGATGCTTCCATTCCACCTGATTCTGGAGTCAGGGTGACTTTAGCTCCAAAAGCCTTCATCGTCAACACTCTTTCTCTGGTTGAATTTTCAGGCATCACCAATTCAATTTCCAGGTTCATTAAACGGGCAATCATCGCCAAAGCAATTCCTGTATTCCCGCTCGTTGCTTCAATCAGTTTTGAATCCGGTTTTATCAATCCGCTGTCAATTCCACCTTTGATCAATCCATAAGCAGCTCTGTCTTTCACGCTTCCACCGGGATTATGACCTTCCAGTTTTGCAAAAAGCTTCACATTTGGATTTGAATTAATAATTGACAACTCAACCAATGGCGTATTTCCAATAAAATCAATCAACTTTGCCATTTCTACCTGTTTTGTTCAATTCTTAATTCCGGTTTGTGGTATACCAACGAATTCGGTTCAACACTTTCCGTAATCCAGACATTTCCTCCTATTGTTGAATTTTTCCCTATAACTGTCCTTCCTCCCAAAATGGTTGCTCCAGCATAAATCACAACTCCATCTTCAATTGTCGGATGCCGTTTTGTCTCTGCCATTTCCTTCTTGACACTCAACGCCCCAAGTGTAACTCCCTGGTAAATTTTTACAAAAGTACCAATTACAGACGTTTCTCCAATAACAATCCCTGTTCCATGATCAATAAAAAACGATTTTCCAATCTCAGCTCCCGGATGAATATCGATTCCTGTTTTGCTATGAGCCACTTCTGTTAGGATTCTCGGCAGAAAAGGAACTTTCAATTTATGCAAATAATTTGCGATTCGATAAATACTAATTGCATAAAACCCCGGGTATGATCGAATCACTTCATCTCTATTGGTTGCCGCAGGATCCCCCGCTTCAATCGCATCTGCATCCAAAAGTAACAATTGGTAAATCTCAGGTAACTGGTCAAAAAAATCAGTTACAATTTCTTCAGTATCTCTTTCCAACAAAGACTGCTGCTGTAATAAAAGGATTTTCAACTGTCCTTTGTTTTTTTCATATTCGGCTTCTAACAATTCTTTCCCTACAAACAATTTATTGCTGTAAGTCGGGAATAAAATCGACAGAAGTGAATCTATAAAATTATTGACCAGCAATGGAGAAGGTAAAATCGTCTTCTTTTTGTGCTGATTGTATAATTCGTCTATAAATGAATTCATTTTTTGTTAATTGGACTATTGAAATGCATTTGGTGGAGACATTGCAATGCAACATATCTATCCAATAACACCGGCTGCGACCGTGCTATTGGTATTTTCATTGATCAGAATGAAGGATCCTGTTTTTCTATTTTTTCGATAGGAATCGTAACTGATTGTCTCAGCCGTTTTGATCCGTATTTTACAGAAATCATTCAAATTGATGCTTCCATCGCTTTCTTTATTTTCAAAGGAATGAATATCAATTTTCCCGTCAATTTCTTTTATTGCTGCCTTTGTACGGAAACTATTCTGTTGAATCAATAGCTTTTGTCCTGATTGATAAGATGAATTATCCATCCAGCAAATCGTTGCTTCCAATTCTTTTTCAGCTACAGGCAAATCATTGACCGGAACAATTGTACTACCACGACTGACATCAATATCATCCGTTAAATGGATAATAATTGGCTCATTAGCAAAAGCTTCGTCTACTTCTATCGTATTTTTTTCAATTTTTTCGATCGTAGTAACCGCTTCTGACGGGAAAATTTTCACTTGGTCTCCTTTTTTAAATGACCCACTTAACACACTTCCTGCATATCCACGGTAGTCATGCAATTCTTGCGTTTGGGGACGAATCACATATTGAACCTGAAAACGGGCATCTTTAATTTCCGTATCTTCAAAAATCTCTACATCTTCCAAAAACTCCAATAAAGATTTACCTTTGAACCAAGCCATATTTTCAGATGGTGTAACTACATTATCTCCTGCCAATGCACTCGCTGGAATAAAAGATATTTTACTCAAATTCAAGGGTTTTGAAAATTCTAAATAATCTGACTCAATTTGTTTAAAAACACTTTCCTTATAATCTACCAAATCCATTTTATTGACACACACTAACACATGCGGAATCCCCAAAATAGAAGAAATAATACTGTGTCTTTTCGTTTGATCTGTGATTCCATTTCGGGCATCCACCAGAATAATTGCCAAATCAGCATTCGAAGCTCCCGTGAACATGTTCCGTGTATACTGTGTGTGCCCCGGTGTATCTGCGATGATGAATTTACGTTTATCGGTACTAAAATATTTATAGGCAACATCAATAGTGATTCCCTGCTCTCTTTCTGCTCGTAAGCCATCTGTCAGCAAAGCCAGATCGATATCTGCATCCACTCCAGTTGTTTTACTTTGTTTCGTTAATGTTTCAATTATATCTGTGGAAATAGATTTGCTATCGAACAACAATCTTCCGATCAATGTGCTCTTTCCATCATCTACATTCCCTGCTGTGAAAAATCTTAATAATTCCATTTTGTTTTTATTGTATTATTTGGATATTACGGTATTATAGTATTATGGCATTATTGTCGAGACGTAGCAATGCTACGTCTCTATCATGTAGGTGTTTTTTTTCAAAAATACCCGCCTTTTTTTCGGTCTTCCATCGCTGCTTCACTGATTCGGTCGTCCATACGGGTTGCTCCTCTTTCGCTTATTTTTGAATCTTTCAATTCGGCAATAATCTCATCCACTGTGTAAGCCTCACTTTCAATGGCTGCTGTACAGGTCATATCTCCAACTGTTCGGTATCGAACTTTTCTGGTAACAATTACATCTGTTTCATCCAATGAAAGAAACTCGTTGTTCGCCATCAATTGTCCTGCATCGGTCAATACACATTCTCTTTCGTGGGTAAAATAAATCGATGGTAATTCAATATTTTCTCTTTTGATGTAATTCCAAACATCCAATTCCGTCCAGTTGCTAATCGGAAAAACACGTACATTTTCTCCTTTGTCCACTTTCCCATTGTAGATATTCCATAATTCAGGACGCTGTTTTTTAGGATCCCATTGTCCGAATTCATCCCGAACAGAAAAAATCCGTTCTTTTGCCCGTGCTTTCTCTTCATCGCGTCGTGCACCTCCGATACATGCATCAAACTCAAATTCCTCGATTACATCCAACAAAGTGTATGTCTGTAGAGCATTACGACTTGGGAATTTACCTTTACCATCCTGCAACTTTCTTACTTTGATTGTATCTTCAACTTGTCGCGCTATCAATTTTTCACCTAATCGCTCCACTAAATTATCCCGAAACTCAATTACTTCGGGTGAATTATGACCTGTATCGACATGTACAAGTGGAAAAGGGAATTTACCTGGACGAAAGGCTTTCAAGGCAAGGTGAACCAGACAAATACTATCTTTCCCCCCACTGAACAGCAATGCAGGCTTATCAAATTGACCTGCAACTTCACGCAAAATGTAAATCGCCTCAGCTTCTAATTCATCTAAATAATCTAATTTTTTCATTTTTTTGTTTTATTTTTTCAGATTGCATTTGTACGGACAAGTCGCGACCTGTCCCTACGAATGCAATCCACATTCTTTTTTATCGCTATTTTCCCACCACCAACGTCCGGCACGAAAATCTTCTCCTTCTTTCACTGCTCGTGTACACGGCTGACAACCAATACTTACAAAACCTTTATCGTGCAATGAATTGTAAGGAATATTAAATTTCTTAATTACATCTTTTACTTCTTCCAATGACCAATGCAACAATGGATTCACTTTGATCAACCCTCTTTGCTCGTCCCGCTCCACAATCTCCAATCCTTTTCGATTTTCAGAATGCTCAGCCCGTAAACCTGTAATCCAACAATCAACATTCTCTAACGCTCTGTTTAATGGCTCTACTTTACGAATAAAACAGCACTCCTTTCGGTTTTCAAGCGATTCATAGAAACTCGACATTCCTTTTTCCGTCACCAACTTCTCAACTCCTTCATGTTTTGGAAAGAATACTTCTATTTTCTTCCCATAGCGTTCAATTGTCCGGTTGAATACGCTGTATGTTTCCGGAAATAAACGTCCAGTATCTAGTGTAAATACCCGAATCGGAAGATCATTTGCGAAAATATAGTGCGTAATCACCTGGTCTTCCCAACTCAAACTTGTCGAAAAGGCCGCACGGTTACCAAACTGTTCAGTAACCTTTTGCAGAATTTCTTGCACTCCCAACCCCTCAAATCCTTGTAATTCTTCTGCCATTATTTTTTGGTAACATTGTATATCTTGTGCCAATCTTCGTGTGATAGGTTAATATCACTTGCTGTAGCCGCATTTTTAATTCGATCTTTGTTCAAACTTCCGATGATAGGTAACGCTCCTAACTTATGAATCCAAGCCACAGCCAATTGCTCGATATTTGAATTGTATTTCACAGCTAAATCATCTAAAACCGAACGAATAACTAACGCTTCGGAATCTGTCCCCGTTAATATTCTTCCTCCAGCCAGTGGAGCCCATGCCATAGGTTTTGCATATTGTTCTTTGATAAAATCTAATCTTCCATCGTGAATCGCGCCCGTATTGAAGAGATTCAATTCAAAATGATTCGTAACAATATCTAAAGAAAGATTACTTAACAACCTGTGTTGAAAAACATTAAATCCCGAAACACCGATATGCTTGATTTTACCTTTGTAGACCAAAGTTGTAAGAATAGAAACTACTTCTTCCGGATTCATCAAAGGATCAAACTCGTTCAGTAAAAAAACATCGATGTAATCTGTTTTTAACTTTTTCAGCGTATCGTCGACACTTTTAGTCAGGCACTTCTCATTCAACTGATTATAGACGACACGACCTGTTCCTTCTTCCTGGGATTTATATCCACTCTTTGAAAAAAGAACAATATCTTCCCTTTTTACAGATTTGTTTTCCAACACTTTACCGAACAACTCTTCAACCTGACCAAGACCGTACGAATTGGACAAATCAAACGAATTGATACCAAGATCCAAACAGTGATTGGTAACATTTTCCAGATTCTCCACTGTTAAATCTTTACTTTCATTCCATCTCCAAAAACTGTAGATTGAATCCGATGTTACCGGTCCTGAGTCACTTAAAAACACTTTTTTCATTTTCGTAGTCGTTTATTATTTTAGTAATGCCAATATGAGGATTCTCAAACTCACGATGATTATAATGATCCCAACCATTAGCATCATCGCCTTAATATTTAATCTTTTTGCCAAATGAGCAGCTATCGGCGCAGCACAAACTCCTCCGAGAATTAATCCGACAATCGGCTGCCAGAAGGAAGTTCCCAATACCAGTAGAAAGGTAAAAGAACTGGCTAAAGAGACAAAGAATTCAGCTAAATTTACCGATCCGATGATCATCCTTGGATTTTTCCCCGTTGCAATCAAGGTAGACGAAACCACTGGCCCCCAACCTCCACCTCCGATAGAATCTAAGAATCCTCCTGCTGAAGCCAACCATCCTGCATGTTTCACTTTCTTACGCTTGTTGTTTTTCTTCATCACTTTGCGAATGATAATCACTCCCAGAATAAGTGTATAAATACTCACAACAGGCTTGATATAAGTACTATACTCTTCAAAACCAGACAAAACATATGCTCCTAAAATCGAACCTATTACACCTGGAATGACAATCGTTTTAAAAAGTTTATTGTTCACATTCCCAAAGCGTAAATGCATGAATCCTGATACACCGCTGGTAAATATTTCGGATGTATGCACACTCATACTTGCAACTGCCGGCGAGACTCCAAATGACATCAAAAATGTCGAGGCACTCACCCCATAAGCCATTCCCAGCGCACCATCTATCATTTGAGCAATAAAACCACCGATCATGTAATAAACGAACTGAATATCTAATGTTGCTGCCAAATCTGTAGTCGAATGCCAAATGGTTGAAAGCGGAACAATCGTGAACAATAAATGTCCAGCTAACATGATTCCGAAAACGGATGCTACATAACCAATCAAACGCTTGATACTGAATAAATACCAAGCTCTGTTGTTTTTATCGTTCAATCCACTAGTGATCTTATCCAATTTGACCACTTTCTGCTGAAAATCACCTTTTAAATGCGTTCGGATTCGATTTAAATTTTCCAATGAATTATCAATTTCATTCGGAATATTTTCATTGAATATTTCCTTTAACCGCTTTGCAATGGTTGGAGATTTACCATTTGTTGAAATTCCGATTTTTAAATTTCCTTTGGTAACTGTGGAACCTAAATAAAAATCGCAATACTCAGGCTTATCAGCTGCATTAAAAAGTAGTCCTTTTGCGTTGGCCAACACTTTAATTTTAAAGGACGTTTCAATATCATTTACTGCAGCAATGACCACCTGTTTTCCTTCCAAATGTTTCGGATCAAACGATTCCTGAATCACTTGGACATTCGTAAAAGGCAGAACGAATTCTCTGAGTTCATCCAATATTGTATCAGCCACTAGTGTTACCTTACTATGCGGCGAATTTGACAATACGGCTTTCAATTTTTCCAAACCAACTTTACCTCCTCCTACTACGAGGACAGATAGCTCATTGAGTTTGAGAAAAATCGGAAATAATTCGTTCTTATCTTTTATACTTGTTTTCATTTTTTCTTTTTGGTTAAACTAAAGCCTAAACCAGCTGTAAAAGTCCATTTATTAGTACCTGTATTGTAATATGCCGGAAAACTCAGGATAAAGCGCTTGTCTTTTAAAAAATAAAGTTGAGGACCAACTCCGAGCATCGGGGTGACTAAACTTTTTACTTTATCTTCTTGAAACCTAAGTGATGGCATCATATTAATGGCTACACTCAATTTTGAGAAATTAAACTTAACATTCGGCCCTCCCATATTAAAAAACACGCCTTTACCATCAGTTGTCAATGCAATTTGACCTTCAATATTAAAACTACTACGTTTCTGCTCATCTTGTGAATGAGCAGAAACAGTGGTAATTAAAGCTATTGCAACAAAAAATAACTTTCTCATTATCTATTATTTATTTAAATTATTCATTAGGCTGAGGTGTCAATCTCAAATACGACTTTATTTTTGTGTAACCTTTTGGAAATTTTGCAGCTATCTCTTCATCTACTATGGAAGGTGAAATAACCACATCCTCTCCATTCTTCCAGTCTGCAGGCGTAGCTACAGCATAATTTGAAGTCAATTGTAACGAATCGATCACTCTCAGTATTTCTTCAAAATTTCTACCAGTACTTGCAGGATAGGTCAACGTCAATTTGATTTTCTTATCCGGTGCAATGATAAATACAGATCGTACCGTAAATCGATCAGATGCATTGGGGTGAATCATCCCATAAAGGTTTGCTACTTTGAACTCCGGATCTGCAATAATTGGGAAACTAACATTTGTATCCTGAGTTTCATTTATATCTACAACCCACTTAAGATGAGACTCTAAATTATCTACACTTAATGCGATCGTTTTAACATTTCTTTTACTGAATTCTTCCTGAAGCCTCGAAACTGTCCCCAATTCAGTTGTACAAACCGGTGTAAAATCAGCCGGGTGAGAAAACAAAACTCCCCAACTATTATCCAACCATCTGTGGAAATCAATAATTCCTTTTGTAGATCCGGCTGTAAAATCCGGTGCTACATCTCCTAATTGTAATGCCATAATTCTATTTTTTTATAAAAGAGTACCCTAAATTAATAGATTTAAAGTACTCTTTAGAAGTTCGTAATCTTTTTTATTTTCTCTTTTTTTCAAATGGAGCGTCAAATGTTACACTTAAGTAGTAAAGTGCCCCGATTGTCGGTCCTCCAGCGTATTGAATGTAACGCTTGTTTAAAATATTTGTACCTCCTAATTTTATAGCTGTGTTTGCTTTTTCAATTTTATATGAAATCTGAGCATCAAACGTATTATAAGCTGGCACTCTACCATTCACCAAAGGACTTTGCCAATCAAAAGCATCTTGCCATTTCCAAACAATATTGAATCCGAAATTCTTGAACAATTCTCTGTTTCCAAATTGAACATTCGTAGAATATTTCGGAGTATTGAATCCTGTAGTGAAAATATCAACTTTCTCTTTCGCCTGAAAAGCATTGTAATTAAAATTCGTCGATATCGAAAACTTCTTGAAGAAATTATAACTCAATCGGATTGCCGAACCATAACCATAGTAGGTATTCGTTGCATTCGTATAAACACGGTACTTCACTTGTTTTGTTTTATCATTTGCATCGTAAGCAGAAGCTAAAGTGCCCACCGCTCCTGAAGTAGGAACTGCAACATCAACCTGACCTAAGAAACCAATGTATTCATTAAAGTACGCATCGGCGTCAACCACAACTTTATTATTGAACAACAATGCTTTATAACCAAAATCAAGCGCTTTTACTTGCTCAGGCTGCATCTTTTGAAGATTTGCTACCTGAAGCAACTTTTGTTCCTTAACAATCGCCTGATCTTTTGTCAATCCCCCGGTGATATCTGTTTTCACGGCAGCTGCAAATGCATCAATTGAAGCTTGTGTGTATGAATTCTCCAAATACCCAAGTCCCTGATCCACTTTTTCTAATCCTCCTACTCTTCGAACGCCACCATTGTTCACATATGACAACGCTTCAAATAGTGCCGGAAAACGATACCCATTTTGAGCTGAAACACGGATCGAACTCGTTTTACTCAGCGAATAAACTACTGCTGTACGCGGATTCCATTTACCATTAAAATCTAGATTCTTATCGTAACGAAGTGAAGCTACCACTTTCAAGCGTTCATCGAAAAACTCTTTGCTTCCCTGAACGAAACCTCCCAACTTGGTATATAAAACATCTTTTCCACCTGGTGTATTTCTTTCAGAGATTGGCTTTGAAAAATCCACGAAATTATTCCCATCAGGTATAACTGTATACAAACGCGCATCAGACCCCACCAAAACATTCACATAATTTTTGGTCAAAGATGATAAATCGTATTGAAATTCACCATGGTACATTCTACTTTGTTGCCATAAAGCCGCTCCTCCGGTGGTATTCGAAGGATCCTGAGCAGAAACATATGGATACAAAGAAGGATGATCCCAGTTATTGATACCGATAATAGTTTCTTTTCTAGCATTAAAGGCATCAGATCCCGGTAATGGTCGTCCAGCATCTGCAGCAGCTCTTGCTGTTTGTTGAGCAGCAACAATATCACCACCATTCGAATTATAAGCAGCTTGTAAAGCTGTTTGATAATCTTTTGCCCAGTTTTTATTGGATTTAAATGTCAAATCCAAGTTATCTGCCAATGGCTTTAAATTATAAGAGTTACCAGTGTTTTCAGAGTTCGCATAGAATTTCACCGTCAACTTTTTGTCTTTGTATTCAACAGCATGACTTTGCAACAAAAGACCTTGTAACTGGATTTTATTACCACGCTGGAAAACACCATCCATTGTACCGATTCGATAGACATAACTAACCTTTCCTCCATTCTTAAACTTGTAGAACAATCCAGCATCAAACTTGATCGTTTTCACAGTGGGATTTACAAGGTCTTTTTCGGTGTACCCTGTTCTTCTTACATTGAAAATATCTTTCGTACCATTTGCCAACTTCAATGTGTCCGTAACCGTGTTGTTTTTCTCATCTCCATATCGGTTCCAGCCATCGTAGGCCGGATTATTTGCGGATGAATTAAACTGTGGAAACTTCGGATTCGATGTTGTCAAATTATAGGGATTTTGATCCGTTAAATTGGACGAAACCCAATCCGTACCTTCGAAATACGATCCATTTACTTTGTAAGCGAATCGTTGAGCCGAATCTACGGTCCCAGCAACTCTGAAAGCAGTCTCACCTAAAAAGCTCAATCCATGATCAATGTTATCAACATGATTGATTCCGATACGCTGATAAACACTCGCCCCTTGATTCAAATAAGGATCTTTGGTCTGTAAATTTGCCAACCCATTCAATGAATTGATTCCATACAACGCTGAAGATGTACCCGGAATAATTTCCACACTCTTGATATCCAACTCATTTGGTCCGATTGTGTTACCAATTGACACACCTAAAGTCGGCGCCTGTAAATCCACTCCATCAACTAACTGCATAAACCGGAAGTTATTAGGCGAATTGAATCCTCTTGTATTTGGCACTTTCAACGTTAAACTTGATGTTGTTAACTGTACTCCTTTTACATTCTCCAATGCATCATAAAATGTTGGAGAAGGAGTCTCACGAATTGCTGAAATATCCAGTTTATCAATTGCAACAGGTGATTTTAGAATATTCTCACTCAACCTTGAAGCAGAAACCACAACGGTATTTGTAATAATCACCTGCGGTTCCAATTGAAAATTTAACTGTGACTTTTCATTTTCAACAACAAAATCCTGATTCTCATAACCTGAATATGAAATTGTCAGGTCAATCGGAAACTTGTTTAATGTTCTAAGAACAAATTTACCGGATTCATCAGTTACACTGGTATTTTCGGTATCCTTAATTTTAACGGTCGCACCTACAAGTGGTTCCCCGCTAATTTTATCGTGCAATATACCCGATAATTGAACAAATCCATTTTGCGAAAAAAGGTTTTGAAACCCTATCGTCAAAAGGAAAATAATTGTAATTGTTAATCTTGTTTTCATTTCGTTTTTTTAATTGTGATGTAACGGCACTTCTTGTTTACCTATAAACATGATTCTCGCTCAGTTATATCATTCAATTTAAAGCATTAATTAAAAACTATTCTTTGTGAAAAATCAACTGCTACAACTCAGCTTCCCTTCTCACAAAGCAGACTTCACATGTATAAAAATCAATTATTTATCAATTTTAATAAATAATCATTCTCATGACCATCTTTCAATAATTCGACAACAGGACCTATAACAATTAATCCCGGTCCGGAAATCGTTTGATCCTTTACGATCGCATTGATTGAACGAATAGTACCTACAACTGAAGTTTGAGAAGGAAGAGAGCCATTGGTAATCACAGCTATTGCCTCTTCAGATCTACCCTTAGCGGTGTAAATCTCAGCTATTTCTGCCAGCTTGGACAGTCCCATCAAGACAACAACGGTCGCTGAAGATTGAGCGGCTACCTCAATCTCTTTATTGAGACTACCGTCAGCCAAAACAGCAGTCAAAACAAAGAAGCTATTACTTGTTCCCCTATGGGTTACAGGAATTCCAGCCAATGCAGGCACCGAAATCGAACTCGAAAGTCCGGGTACTACATTTACAGGGATTCCAAACGATTTTACATATTCTATTTCCTCGTAGCCCCTTCCAAACACAAATGAATCACCTCCCTTGAGACGAACCACATGTCCATACACAAAAGCTTTCTCCACAATCAATTGATTGATTTCCTCCTGAGAAAAAGCTTTAAACCCTTTTCTCTTGCCTACAAAGATCTTCACTGCACTAGGTGCTAAATCCAGTAATTCTTCATTCACCAAAGCATCGTACAAAATCACTTTCGCCTCCTTCAGTGCATTGATTCCTTTTAATGTGATCAATTCAATATCCCCTGGACCTGCTCCAACCAATGTTACTTTCGCTATTTTATCGTGTGTTTTCATTGTTAATATCTTTTTAAATTTTAATTGATTATTAATATTTTGAATTTAATTTATCGCAATAATAAATCATATTGTTAACATTTTTTTCACCTGAATTTCAATTGATCTT
>CAIUKX010000265.1 GCA_903899795.1 uncultured Flavobacteriales bacterium | reverse complement strand
TTTATTATTCTTAAAAAATATTACAGATATAATTTAAAAGACAAAATGGAATACTGTTAAGAAAATAAATAGTAATCTCTTATATTAAGCAATTGCATTAAGCTATCGTGCAACGGATATTTATATTATTGTAAAATAAATACATAATGGCAGCCATCCCAAGTTATGTTTTAAAGTGTCTATAGGTTGTAGCTAATGCTTTTTTATAAAGCAAAAGCAAGAGTGTAATTATGTTAGAAACTTTTAATAATCCATTACTATCCCCAGCACAGGTGTTTGGCGATATTGAAAACCAATTTATTACTCACAAAAACATCACTTCTTATGAAGATATCGTGATTACGGTAAGAGAAAACGTATTCGATACCAAAAAGAAGAAATTCCTAAAAATAAGAACATTAAAAGATCAGGCTTTACAAAACGAGGGTTTATGGGTAAAAACCAAGACTGCACAGAACATACTCTATGATGTAGAATCCTTTACTCACTCCGATGATGACAATGAGGTGGAGCAACATGCTATTGTTATAAAAGATAATGAAGGATATAAAGAGTATAGGCGTAAGCATTCAATGCCTGTTGTTCAGTACAATGGTCAGTATTTGCCCAACAACTATCAGATCGGGGATTTCAATGGCTTGGTGATATTCGATATTGATTTTAAGAAACACAGCGGAGAGTTGTTAGTTCATGAAGTAATGGATTTACAGCAAAAGCTGATTGAGTTCTTCATTTCTTGCCCATATGCATTGTTTTTGTTTAAGACCACCAGCGGCATGGGATTTCATCTTGCTTTTGCCACAGATATTGCCGTTGGTAGGCGATCAGAGTATGCCTTGGCATATAATCTAATTAAAAAAGAACTGCTGGAGAAATGTGCGTATAAAACCCTTGAATCCCTACTTGACAACAGTGTAGTAAAAGCCCAGGCTGATTTCTACTTAGGATTTACAGACTTGGAGTTATTCAAAGAACCTACAGAAATCGTTCATATTGATCAAATAGTCACACCAGAAAACCGAAATATAATACAGGAGCATTCGTATCTCAAAACATACCAGCATGAGTTCAGGTTGTTCCTCGCTTATAAATATAGAAATAAGACACAAACCTACTTTGATGACTACGATGATTGGATGAAAATGGCTTATTGTGTCTATTGCACTTTTCCCAATAATCAGGATCGAGCAATGTATTGGTTTGATAAACTTAGTGAACTATCCCCTAAATACCAGCCTGATACCGATTGTGATGAACTGGAGAAAATGTTTGATTATAATCTGGACGTAGAAGGCGGTGTAAATGGCGTTATCAACGAGTTCTTCAAGAATGAAGTAATAAATGTATTCCCGCCATACTCAATAGAAGATCTAAGGGAGTTCTTTGAATCTACAGATGCGTTGCCTGATCATGATGTTGAGATAGATGCATTATTAATTAAACAATACATCAGTGAGAAAGCCGAACAAATAAACTTGTTGACGAACCAGGTTATCATATCTCCACCAAATACAGGAAAATCGACATTCTTGTTGGGGCAACGTGATATGAAGATCATCTACCTTGTACCAACCAGGGTATTGCTAATGGATCTTGCAAAAAAGAGGAAGGATGCATTTATTTTAATGGGTGGTGTGCATATCGATAGTTGCCCCAGAGATGCTAAACTTATCATAGGAACATATGATAGCTTGTATAAATTACTTTACAACCAACGCATTGACCTCAAAGAATACACGCTGGTTATTGACGAAGCGCATGATATCTTTTGTTCAGCGAAGATCGGTTTCAGATACCCGATCATGAGAACATTGGTTGATAGCTTGGGGGTATTCAAGAACTTCATTTGCTTATCAGGAACCTGGATAGATTTTCCGTTTACCAACCTCGGTTATGGATACGCTCATTTCATAAAAGAAAAGCCCGATCAACCTGTACTTGAAATTGTATTCTGTCCAGACCCAGTCAATGCTTTGACCGATGACTTAATAAAGAGCAAAACAAAGCAGATATGCCTGGTTAACGACAAAAAGAAAAATGATGAGATCAAAACTGTTATCATAAAAAAGAATCCAGATGCAAACGTGGTGGTGATGAATGCTGATACCAAGGAAGCTGCAGACGTTGCTGAAATACTGAACACCAACAGTTTGGCAGATAATGCCATATTGGTTTGTACACAAATCGGCAGAGAGGGAATATCGTTTACTGATAAAGATATCACTCACCTAAGATTCTCGCAAGTAATGTTGCCAGAGCATATTGCTCAATTTAGCTTTAGGGCAAGATCAACGACCCATCCCCCTAAAATGGTTATGTACGTGAAGCATGATTCTTTCAAGGTTGGTTGGGATATCAATTACCAGAAAGAATATGCCAGGTTGAAGGCGTATTATGAAGCCATGATGGACAATGTAAAAGACTTACCAAAGGAGGCAATACCAGAGGTCAACGCCAATGTTTATATGACAGGTGGTGATGATTCTCATTACACACCAATTTTGAACTGCCCAGGTTTTGATGATGAGATCGATACATTGTTGCTTGGCAAAAAGGTATTAGATGGTTGTTTCTCAAAGTTCTCTAAGGATATATTCAGCTTGATTATTTACCTGCGAAAATGGAACTTTAAGTTTGAGTTTAGTGAGGCTGGCGAGAGCGATACATTACAGGCGCACAGAAAGGAGGTAAGGGATGCCCAAGTAAATATCATACAGATTGATTTTGAGGCATTGGCTTGCATGAATGAGGTGGATGTGAACCAGGATAACAAGTTCTTGTTCAGGGCATGGTGCATGGCACAATGCATTGATTTTAGCTACTTTAGTTCAATGGATCCTGAGGTGCGTGCTGAATTGTTTACCGACATCAGGAAGTTTAGGCAACTTGTAATTGCATTGTCTTTAACCGCAAGGCAAAGGAATGTTGAAAACATCTACTTAAACCACATGGTGCAACAAATAAATGCGATGGATGAGATAAATAAGTTGTTGGGGCTTAGTATAATTCAAGGATACCCTGATAAGATTTACCATGATGAACTATGCACA
>CAIUKX010000264.1 GCA_903899795.1 uncultured Flavobacteriales bacterium | reverse complement strand
TGAACCAGGCAGCATTGAGTCATCCAAAAGTCAAAAAATCACAACCTGTCATTGTCAGATTATCCAAATTTGCAGAAAACGGAATGGAAATGGAATTACTTTTCTGGGCAGATCAAAGCTGGGACATCAGTAACTACAAGTCAGATATTCGTTTGGAAATTGACCGTTTATTCAGAGAGTATAAAATTGTGATTCCTTATCCTCAAAGAGATATTCGGATTACGAATGCTGGAGACAATCAATCTGCCAACAACAACTTATAGCGTTGAATTGTATTCTCCAAACCAAAATACAAAGCATCTGAAATCAAAGCATGACCGATGGAAACTTCCAATAATTGCGGAATTTGCTGCTTAAAAAACTTCAAGTTATCCAAACTCAAATCATGTCCGGCATTGATTCCAAGGCCTAATTCACTCGCGAAATTGGCTGCTTTTACATAATCAGCAATCGCTTTTTCAGGATTCAAGGGAAATTCATCAGCAAAGGGTCCTGTGTATAATTCAATTCTATCTACACCTGTCTTCGCCGCGTATTCAATGTTTTCCAGATTCGTATCAATAAAAATAGAACTTCTGACTCCCATTTCACGAAATTGGTGAACCAAATCGGTTAATAAACTTTGATGTTTCTTGGTATCCCAGCCCGCATTCGAAGTCAATACATTCGGTGGATCAGGAACCAATGTAGCCTGTGCAGGTTTCACTTCGCGAATGATCTGCATGTAACGGTCATCAGGATATCCCTCAATATTAAATTCTGTCTTTACAACTTGGGCTAAATCATAAACATCTTTATGCGTAATATGACGCTCATCCGGACGAGGATGAACCGTAATTCCATCTGCACCAAAACGTTCGCAATCGATCGCAACTTGAACAACATTAGGTGTATTCCCACCTCTTGCATTTCGAATTGTGGCAATTTTATTAATATTAACACTTAGCTTTGTCATAAAACACACTTTTTTACGTTTCAAAAGTACATACTTAGCAAGTATTTTACTAATTTGGCGACTACAATGAAAGCATTAGAACTTATATCAGAGGAAATTCCACCTCTAACGCACACTGACACAGGTGAAAAAGCGTTACGATGGATGGATGAATTTAAAGTATCTCACTTACCTGTTTTAAAAAACGGGAATTTTGTCGGTGTTATCTCCGAATCAGATATTTTAGATAAATTGAATTTAGAAGATACTTTAGACGTTTTGTTTGATCATCTTCCGCGACCTTATGTCAAAGAAAATGCACACATCTACGAAGTTCTGGCTCGTATTTCAGAACACAAACTGACCGTTCTTCCGATTTTGGATGAAAACGAAAAATACATTGGATGCACAAGTATCCATCATTTAATTACCTTGATTGCTAACACTGGAAGCATCAAAGAAAGTGGTGGTATTATTGTGCTTGAAGTAAACGCTATCGATTACTCTATGGCTCAAATTGCTCAGATCGTTGAAGGAAATAATGCTAAAATTCTTAGCTCATACATTATGTCTCCTTCAGATTCAAATAAATTGGAAGTGACTTTGAAAATCAACCAAATTGATTTGGGAAGTATCATTCGTACGTTTGAAAGATATGATTATGTCATCAAAGCTTCCTACCAAAGAAGCAGCAACGATGATGATGTTCAGTTCCGTTACGACGCATTGATGAATTATCTGAATTTCTAATCATGAACGTTGCAATCTACGGCAAAAAGATAAACAAACAAACTGCTCCTCATTATGTCCATTTTTTGGCCATCTTGAAAGATTTTGGCTGGAATCCAATTTTGGAAAAAGATCTAAAAGATCAACTGATCAAAAAAGTAGGTATTGCAACGAACTATGATGAATTCAGTACACGTCACGATTTCAAAAAAGGAGTCGATTTA
>CAIUKX010000263.1 GCA_903899795.1 uncultured Flavobacteriales bacterium | reverse complement strand
GAAATCGACTTTCAAATGTGTGACTTATTTCTGGGAAACATCCTATAATTTATATCAAACGTTCGGATCAACGCAAGGAGTAACCAATTACATGACCTCTTTGTTCAACAATTTTCAATTACTCTACGACAACGAACAGATCGGTTCAAAATTGAATCAACTCTACATCTGGACAAGTACTGATCCTTACAGTGATGATCTCATTACTTTTTCCTCAACCAGAACTGGATTCAATGCAAATTTAGCAACTTTATTTTCCACAACTGGCGGTGGCGGTGTTGCATGGTTGGATGCAGTTTGTGGCACAACCGAATATTACAAACACGGTTTTTGTGGTTCAGTCGGACAATCTTTTTCAAATGTCCCAAATTACAGCTGGCCGGTGAATGTATCCACACATGAAGTTGGTCACAACCTTGGTTCTCCACACACACATGCATGCACATGGGTCGGAGGTGCAATCGACGGATGTGGACCTTCGGCTGGTTACAATGAAGGGTGTACAGGGCCGTTACCTACGAATGGAGGAACAATCATGAGTTATTGTCATTTATTGTACAACATTGGAGTTAATCTTTCACTTGGATTCGGACCACAACCAGGAAATCTCATCCGCAGCAGAGTCAACAGTTGTATCACGCTAACCTGTGATGAAACCGGTAATACGGGAGGCGGAAGTACCTGCCTAAATGCTTTTGAACCCAATGAAACACAAAGCACTGCTTATGGTCTTCAATCAGGAACGTCGATTTCTGCTGCAATTGCCAGCGGAACTGATATCGATTTCTACAAAATCACAACAACAGCTACATCCAATATCACATTCGCACTCTCAGGTCCAACCGGTGTCGATTTTGATTTATTAATTTTCAACAGTTCTGCGACCCAAATTGGAGCTGGAACAAGTTCAACTGCTACTGAAACTATTACTTTAAACAATCTGGCTGCAGGAACTTACTATATGAAAATTTATGGATATGGCGGTTCATCCAGCTCAACTTGTTATGCGTTTAAAGCTACATCAACAGTGTCATCCAATTGTGCAACAGCAGGAGAGCCAAATGAATCTTTTACTACCTCCACTCCTATTTCTTTATCAACTACCGTTTCAGGAGCAATTACAACTTCATCTGATAATGATTATTACAAAGTAGTAATTACAACAGCGGGAACCTATGCATTCAATCTGGTTGGTCCATCCGGTGTGGATTTCGACATGATAGTTTACAACAGCTCATCAACTTACATCGGAACAGGTACAAGTACCACAGCAACAGAAAGTATATCGCTGACAGGACTCGCTTCTGGTACTTATTATGCCCGAATATATGGATACAACGGAGCAACGAGCTCTACTTGTTACACCTTAAATGTAGCCAGAACCGGAGCTTCTATCAATTCATCCAACAGCACTATGGAATATTCTTTATGGCCAAATCCAACAACTGATAAACTCACCGTACATTCCACAAATCCGGAAGAAAATATGGTAATTGACGTTATTGATATCAATGGACAATCCCTAATGAAGCAAAAATGCATTGGGACAAGCACATTGAATGTGAAAGATTTGAATTCAGGTGTTTATTTTATCCGAATTCATTCTGAAGAATTTGGTGATAAACAATTGAAATTTGTAAAACAATAAGTCAAAATCAAAAACAATACACTACATCAACGAAGGAGACTGCTAACTGCAGTCTCTTTTTTTATTACAAAAAAAACTGCTTCGTATACCAAAGCAGTTTCTTTTTTATTATCCTCTGAAGATTACAAGTGCATGAAATCTTTTTTAGCCAATAATTCCTCTTCCGATTCTCTGTAATCAGGATCGTCAACACAACAATCTACAGGACAAACCGCAGCACATTGAGGTTCATCATGAAAACCAACACACTCTGTACACTTATCATGCGCGATGTAGTACACATTCATATGGACAGGTTCAAATGCTTTATCAGCTTCGATATCATCTCCATCCAAAGTCGTGATCATTCCCAACAGGGTTGTTCCATCCGAATAGCGCCATTCAGCACCACCTTCGTATATTGCATTGTTTGGACATTCTGGCTCGCATGCACCACAGTTGATGCATTCGTCTGTTATCATTATTGCCATGTTACCTGAATTTTAAAATATTGTGTTTTCAGCGTGCAAAGATAAGAAGGTCTTTTGGATTAAACAGTTGATTTTATTAAAAAAAGTCTTAAAAGGATAATATTCTACCAAAACAATAGAATTAATTTTTCAAAATTAGAGTGTACTACTTATAATAATTCAAAAAAGCTTTTTTATTTCACACAAAGGACACAAAGGTAAATTTTTAGACATTTTGTTAGGTTAGAATGTTCGGACACTAAGGATTTTCTTTTCAAGAAAATCTAAAGTAAACATATCCTAAGGATATGTTAGCAACTTTGTGACCGAACACTATTGCCTTCTAAGTACGTCAATAAAAAATCTTCGTGAACGTTGTGTAAAAAAACATTATTAGTTAAATTTAATAGAAAAATTAGTAAAAACAAGAAT
>CAIUKX010000262.1 GCA_903899795.1 uncultured Flavobacteriales bacterium | reverse complement strand
TTATTGAAGCTCAATAATAAACAATTAGTCATTCCATAATCGCCCATTTATTCATTATTTTTAATTTCAAATTCAACACCATGCCCTTTCAAGATATGAGCGACACAGATTGCCTGAAGAACGTCAATTTGGATATTGTCATAGCCGCTATTAGAAATCGTTTCCCGGACAATGAAATTACGCAAATGGGTAATGGTAGTATCAATCCGGACAGAAATTACTGGCAAGTAAATTATTCAGGGCAAAGCTTACATAATAGCAATCTAAAAACTCTTTACGCAGCATTCATTTCAAATGACTTCAGCAATTTTAATGAGCTCGCAGATGTTTATGCATATTTCGGCAACCTAGCAGAATACGAGGAATATTGTGCTGTTGAAGTTGTATTCTGCAATCTGGACAAGCCTAACCAAGTGCAGAACATCTATACTATCCGGTTGCATTCAAAGAATATATTACAGCCGTTCAAAACGAAAGAAAACAATAAGATCACTTGGGGATTTGGAATACCTGATATTGGCGTAATAATAGCTCCAAAGTACGAGGAGGTGAGAGAGTACTCAGAAAGATTGGCCGCAGTTAAGGTCAATGGTAAATGGGGATTTATCGATGAACATGGCAATATAGCAGTCCCTTTCATTTATGACGAGGTAGCTGATTTTCATGATGACTGGCGCTGTGATCACATTTACTATGATTTCAAAAATGAATGGTCTCAAACCTTATTCAAAAAGCCACAAAAATTTATACAGCAATTCACACAAGTAAAGCTAAATAATAAATGGGGGTATGTGAACAGACAAGGAGATGTCGCGATACCATATGAGTATGAAATTGCAACAACCTTTATCTTGGGGAAAGCTTTGGTGAAAGCCGAAGGTAAATGGGGCATTATCGATCAACAAGGTGTGCTGACAACTCCATTTATCTACGACGATGTCATATCCGATGCAGATTGGATTGTACCTGTGAAAATAGCCAATAAATGGGGTTATATAACAAGAAATGGCAAATGCTTTCAACCGGAAATATATGAGATAGCGTATCCTTTTATAGATGGCTATGCACTTGTTCAGTTTAATGGCAAATGGGGTTACGTGGACGGTAAGGGAGATACTTTTAACCGGCATAAAATAAGAGTAACTGAATTTCTCTACGAAAGTTTCGATGATGCAATTAATGAAACGGAGAGAGATCTTCAAAGGACGCCATTTATAGAATGGGATATACGGGACCTCAAAAAATATGGAGAATTGGGATACCCCGATTTTTCGGGTGTAGAGGTGATAAATTCGACTATCATGGATATTTCCAGGATGAATTTACTAATGGTGCCAAAGAAGCCTTGTCCCCTGTGCGGCTCAAGTTATGAATCAAGTCATGAATTTTGGGTTCGTCTGAATGGGAAAGATGATCAGGAATCTAAGCTATCGTCAACTGATGGCTATCTAAAATTGTGCAGCAAGCATAAAATTCAGGTAGATTTTTTAAGACCGGATTGTTTTGTGGATTTGGAGTTTCTTACCAGGACAATAGAAAATATGGATTACGGTTTATTGGAACAATTCAATAGGGAAGATGTAGGACGTAAGCATATCTTTAATCTTGAATTTCTAAGAAATCTATTCCATGAGTTGAAGTATCAAAACATTCGCAGCCTTAAATCCGAAACATTCACATACGCGATAAAGGCTGCGGTATATTTCAAAAGTGAACGAATCAAGCCTGATGGAGACAATTGGTGTGAATTTGGAATCGAGTTTGCCAATAACAATGGTACATTTTGTATCGGTAGCTGGATAGTCGATAACAGACATTATCGAACTATTCCTGCAACCAGAGAGTAATCAACATGCCAGTAACTCCTAGATCGCAGAATTGTTTTCTAAAAGTTGTAGCGTCTTTAGCTGGCATTAATTGAATCATCTCCCACATCACTTCCTTTGTGATTTTGCTTTTGTCTATTATTACTGGCGTATTATCCATAAAATATATTGTTAGACTTTTGAGCAAAAATAGCTAAGTTATTACGATACATTAATCTTTTTTTTAGCTTTACTGTCTTATGCAAACACAAGCCTATTTTGAAAATATACAGGACGTCATTATCCGGCAGATAAAATCTGCTCGGCACTCCGTATATGTTGCTGTTGCGTGGTTAACTGACAATACGATTTTTACTGAACTATGTAATAAGGCAAAAAATGGCTTAACTGTTGAGTTGATTTTGGTAAATGATACAATTAATAATGACCTTGCGCCATTTGACCATGAGCAGTTAAAAACATGCGGTGGAAGAACTTTCTTTATCCCACCTCAAATAGACGGAGCTATT
>CAIUKX010000261.1 GCA_903899795.1 uncultured Flavobacteriales bacterium | reverse complement strand
GTGTTATGCTTTGAAAATTCCATTAATAGCTGTTGATTCATTAATCTCACTCGCAATAATTGCGCATGAAAGGTATCCAGATATTAACCTTTGTCCTTTAATTGATGCGAGAAGAATGGAAGTGTACAACGCCATTTACAATTCAAAGTTTGAATCATTAAAACCTATTTCAGCTGATATTATCACTTTAGACAGCTACTCTGAATACGAACCATTCGTGTTTTTTGGTGACGGTGCAGAGAAACTAATCGAAATTTGGAAAGATCGCAATTGCAAAGTTGATACGGAAATACACTGTTCAGCTCAAGGACAGATTCAACTGGCTTATGTGAAGTACCAAAATAAGGATTTTGAAGATGTAGCATATTTTGAACCTTATTATCTAAAAGATTTTGTCGGTAATGTGAAAGCATAAAAATTACACTTCCATCAACGCTTCAACAAATTGTTTTTCTTCCCCATTTTTGACCGATTTCAGATAGGCTGAACCAATAATTGCCCCATCGCAGTGAGTTTGAGCTTTTTTTACATCAGCTGAATTACTGATCCCAAATCCCAACATGACTGGTGTATTCTTGCACAATTGTTTGATTTCTGCATATCTGTTGATGAGTTCAGCATCAATTCTGTTTTTCTCGCCAGTAATACTGGTAACGGAAACAAGGTAAACAAAACTGTTTTCACATACTTCTGCAATTTCTTCAATACGTTCATTTTTTGATAAAGGTGTAATCAAAAAGCTGACAGGAATTCCATATTGCTCAAACGATTGTTTGTAAAAACGATTGTATAATTCTAAACTCATATCGGGAAGAATAACAGATGCAATCTGTATTTCCTGGCATTTTCCTAAAAATTTTTCGAGTCCATATTGTAGTACTGGATTTAAGTAACCCATCAAAACCAAGGGAATTCTGATTTGATCTTCAATAGATTTTAATTGTTCAAACAATAAATCCATTTGCATCCCATTCGAAAGTGCAATCGAACTGGTTTCCTGAATAACGGGACCGTCAGCCATCGGATCTGAAAAAGGAATTCCAACTTCAATAAAGTCAAGTCCTTTTTCTTGTAGTTCAAGAATTTGACTTGTTGTACTTTCTAAAGTCGGATATCCTGCTGTTATGAAAATACTGAGTTGCTTTTTGTTTTTTATGAATGGGTTCATATCATTTTTTTGTAAAAAAAGTTATAGAAATAAAGATAGTTGTAAGTAAAGGGTATACCCTTTACTTACATTTGATCTGTATATGTTTTCATGTCCTTATCACCTCTTCCTGAAAGATTGATCACAACTACATCGGAAGCGGATAACTGCATTTTCCGAATGGCAGCCAGAGCATGAGCGCTTTCTAGTGCAGGAATAATCCCTTCTTCTGAGGACAGTTTTTTTGCGGCTTGTAATGCTTCTTCATCGGTGATGGAAATGCTTTTGGTTCGTCCTTGAACTATCGTGTGAGCGTGTAAAGGCCCAATCCCCGGGTAATCCAATCCTGCGGAAATGGAGTAAGGCTCGGTGACCTGACCGTATTCATCTTGCATTAATAGGGTTAAACTTCCATGTAAAACTCCTGGTGTCCCTAGAATAGATGTTGCTGCCGAATGTCCGGAATCATTTCCTAATCCTGCTGCTTCAATGGCGTATAATTCAACCTCTTCATTATCGTAAAATTCAAAGAAAGCACCAGCAGCGTTACTGCCACCACCAACGCAAGCTATGACTTTGGTTGGAAATTCACTTCCGGTTTTTTCCATTAATTGCATTTTGATTTCTTTCGAAATAATGGATTGAAAATAAGCGACCATTTCCGGATAAGGATGAGGTCCGACAACACTTCCGATTAAATAGTAGGCAGTTGGATGATTGATCCAGTGACGAATGGCTTCGTTGGTCGCATCTTTAAGCGTTTTGCTTCCGCTTGTTGCCGGTACAACTTCGGCGCCCAAATATTTCATGCGTTGAACATTGGGAGCTTGTCGTTCAATGTCTTTTTCGCCCATGTACACGATGCATTTCATGTTCATCAGTGCGCAAACTGTTGCGGTCGCTACGCCGTGTTGACCAGCTCCGGTTTCTGCAACGATTTCTGTTTTTCCCATTTTTTTTGCCAAAAGAATCTGTCCGATTGCGTTGTTGATCTTGTGCGCCCCTGTGTGATTCAAATCTTCCCGTTTTAAGTAAACCGGACAACCAAACTCTTTTGTCATTTTCGCTGATAAATAGAGTGGAGTAGGTCGACCGACGTAATCAGTTAGCAATTGTTTGAATTCCTGCTGAAACGATTGGTCCGTTGCTACTTCGTCAAAATAGGCCTGCAATTCTTCAATGTTCGGTCTTAGAAGTTCCGGAATATAGGCACCGCCGAATTCTCCGTAAAATCCCATTTCATCGGGTTGTGTATAATTTAACTGTACAGTCTTCATGTTGAAATTATTTTAATTGAGTTACAAATTGTTGTATCAAATCAATGTTTTTGTCAGCCGGAGCATTTTCAAAACCACTGTTTATATCGATTCCTGCAAATGCCGGATGTTTTATGTTTCGTATGGCTTCTAATGAATGAGGATTTAATCCACCGCTCAATAGAAATGGAATGTTTAAGGTGTATTGTTCCAGCATTGACCAGTCAAACAATTTTCCAGATCCACCATAATTGCTTGTTTTGGTGTCAAAGAGAAAGTAGTCAACCACTGTTTGATATTCGTATAATTCTTTGAAATCAAATGAATCATCCATTCCAAAAGCTTTGATGATCGTGTATTGACTTTTCAGTTTGGAACACATTTCAGGTGTTTCGTTTCCGTGGAGTTGTAAAATATCGAGTTCGCATTCTAAGGCAATTTTTCCAATTTGATCAATTTTCTCATTTACAAATACACCGACTTTCTTTGACTTGGAAATAGTTCCACCGATTTTGTTGACGTGACGTTTGGATCTTTCGTAAAAGATAAAACCTAAGAAATCAATCTCGTTCATTTTGTCCAATGTTTCGATCTGAGCTTTATTCTTTAATCCACAGACTTTAATAAGCATAATTTCAAATTGAAAAGTGTTAAACAATGGATTTCAAGAGGATAAGTTCCTTAATGAAATGCTCTGGTGATGCTTGTTTCAAAATACTTTCACCAATTAATGC
>CAIUKX010000260.1 GCA_903899795.1 uncultured Flavobacteriales bacterium | reverse complement strand
GACATCAGTTTCCATTGCTGATTTTCCAATCCACATGCCAACGCTTTTTCGAATTGTAACGCTGCTTTTCGCTGATTGTGAAGCAAGAAAAGTCCCATTCCATAGTCGTAATTGAGTTGAGCCAAAAACTTCTTGTTTTTTGTATTATCGATATACGTATTTGCTTTGTAGAAATAATAATAACTTTTGTACAATTTACCTGATTTCAAATGTACCATGGCAATGTAATCACATACGATCGGATAATACTCCTCATCTTTATTGAGTTGCTTTTCGGAAAACTTAAGAAATTTGAGATAATCCTGATTCGATGTAAAATCATTCGGGATATATTGATTTAAAAATAAAAACGTTTCTTCCGATAAGGTTCGTTCGGAAGTACTCACCTTTTTTTCATATTCCGCCTTTAATTCATTGTAACTGTATGTACGTTTTACATCTCCAGCATAGGCAGATAGGAAGATTACAAAATTAAAAAGAAGATAGATGAGGATCCGTTGAATTGTCATTATGCCAGTATATTTAGAAAGCACTAAATTTAGCGAAAAAATAATGATCTACTGTTTAATCGGCTATTTGTCTCCTAAAAATAATCTATATTCGCATAAAAAACTACATTGAAACTCATCCTGACTATATTGGTATTGCTTTTTGTTCATTACTCTTTCTCCCAGAAAGATGAACAATTCGTTTCTTCTATTCATAAAATAGAGAACGAAAAAAAACCGTCCAAAAAGGTGGACCTGATCAATCAATTTGTTATGACACTCCTTGAAAGAGGTTACAACGATGTCGCTGAAGAATATATCAACAAAGCGATGAAAATTGCCAAAACATCGGATGACCGAAACCTCGAAGCAAAAGTTTGTGAAACCCAGGGAATTTTATACTTCTATAAAAACAATTACGACAAGTGCATACAATCCTTTTTTAAAGCCATTTCGATTTGTGAAGAAATCAATAATGAAGATGGAATGGCAAGCGGTTACAACAATGTAGCCAATGTCTACTTCACGCTTAAAAATAGAACCAGCGGAGAGAAATACCTGAAAAAAGCCTATCAACTCTACCGAAAAATAGGTAGCATCAAAGGAATGGTAACCTCTTGTAATAATCTAGGTGTACTTTATCAAGATGATAATATCAACCTTTCCATTAGTTACGCAAAAAAAGCGCTGGATTTGTTTCAGGATGACCGAACTTCCTTATACTACTGCATTGCTGTTTCAAACCTGGAAGTGTATTACTATAAAGCAAACAGGATCAAAGAAGCGACAAAATTGTTCAATGAAGTTGTCAAATTGGGAAATGAACAAAAATATTATGATGTGGTGGGTGAGTTCTATCAACATCATGCTGTACAATGTATTGAAAAGAAAGAATTTGATCTCGCCTTGCTGTATTTTAAAGAATCACTTCGCTATTGCAAAATGACGAATAATTATTTCAGACAAATCGAGGCATTAGAAAAAATAGGCGAATGTTATACCGAAACAAAAAATGTAAAGGAAGCTGAAATACAACTGATCAAAGCACTCGAAATAGCCAAACAGATAAAATCTCCGGTCAATATCAAAACGTTGTCAAAAAAACTCTATGATATTTACACTGAAAAGGGGGATTATAAAAAAGCCTGTGAATATTATAAACTCTATACAGAACAAAACGAATTCATTCAATCTCAGCAAATCACAGAAATAGAAACCTTATTCAATTATTCAAAATCTGAAAAAGAAATTGATCTTCTCAATATTCAAAAAGCACACAAAGACACAGTGATAAAATACGGAATACTGATTGCTGTCATTCTATTCATCTCAGGAATCATCTTTTTCATCAACCAGCAAAGAAGAATTACTGCTTTCAAGATGATCGTAAAACGAAATATGGAAATTGTCGAATCAGAAAAGAAATTGAGTTTGTTGAAAGAACAAATCGATGAAAATCCCAATGAAACACTAACCGATGATCTGGAGGAACCTATTGAGAAATATGTTGGTTCACGATTAAACGATGAAAAGAAAACTATATTACTGGAGAAAATCATGCATAAAATGGAAAAAGAGAAACTTTTTCTCAATCCAAATTTGACCATCAAGGATTTGGCGGATAGCATAGACACCAATACCAAATATCTTTCACAAGTCATCAATGAATTTTGTCATCAATCCTTCAATAATTATATCAATGAATATCGGGTAAAAGAAGCCAGAGCCGTATTCTCAGATCCTGCGTCCTCTAATTATACGATTGAATACATTGCA
The DNA here is from genome assembly GCA_903899795.1 of uncultured Flavobacteriales bacterium. GTDB lineage: Bacteria > Bacteroidota > Bacteroidia > Flavobacteriales_D > Crocinitomicaceae > CAIUKX01. Next base: position 16,920 of record CAIUKX010000260.1, on the reverse strand, counting down.
ACCCAGGTTGGTTTCAATTCCAAAGCCAGCTTCAATTCCGCCTTTAAAAAATACATCGGTGTTACACCATCCTTTTATTTGAATTCATCAAAAGAGATTTTAAATGCCGTCAATGAACCTGTGGAAATAGAAAATGAAAATGTCTAATCATATTCAATCGCTATTTTCATCATAACTTCAAATTTCTAGTATCCAATTCACCTTAATATTTCTATAAATTCAGGAACATTTTACCTGTTCTAAGGGTTCTTTCACTACTTCCCCATCATTTACACCATCTGAACCCCTCATCAATTAAACTTATTAAGAATCTAAAAAACAATCCATTACTTCTTTTTCAAGAAAGTAGTTACACTGCATTTTGTAAAAGTTCAGGAACCTATACACCAAGGTCATTGTGAAAACCTGTCGATAGTCGGATGTTTGCAGTGTAGATGTTCGATTCCATTTTATACAAATGAGCATCCAATTTCTATAAAAGAATAAACGGCAGAATTATTACAGATGAAAACTACTCAGAAGAACTCAAATTTTGTATGGATCCTATTGCTATTCGTTATCGGGACAACGAACAGTGTAAATGCATCTATTACGTACACAGTGGGGAACACCGGATCAGGAGCTAATTACTCAACTATTGCTGCTGCTTATGCGGCCTGCAACACTTCCGCCCAATATTTCATTGAAATCCGTTCAGATTACTCAACTGAAGCACTTCCAATCACTTTAGACGGCACTAATAATGCATACCGAAGCTCTTCAAATACCGTAACCATTCGCCCCAAAAGCGGAGTTACCGGTCTGACAATCACACAGGCATCAGCAGCCAACCTCTTCGACATCAGCGGTGCTTCTTACCTAATTATAGATGGTCGTCCTGGAGGATCAGGAAGCAGTGATTTCACAATCCAAAATACGAATACAGCAGCTGCCAGCCGGGTGTTTTACGTAGAAAAAGGGGCAAATCATGTGACCGTTCAATATTGTACCATTAAAGGCTCCAATCAAAGTACAACACTTTCCAATGCTGCTCAAGCGGGAGTTATTTATTTTGATGGAAATGCAACAGCAGCTTTGACCAATAATACCTTCGACAATTGTACAATTGGAAGTTCAACGGGAGGAAATCCTGCTTATATGTTTGTTTCCTACTGCCAAAGTGCGGGACAATACTGTGATTTGAATACCATCTCGAATTGTTCCATCTACAATTTTACTTCAGGAGCAGTTAAATTGGAGCAATACAACAACCGCAGCTGGAGCATTACCGGAAATAGTTTTTATCAGTCGGCTTCTTTTACTCCTTCAACTGCTTTGTATTTCATTGATGCCAATACAGATGGTACAGCCGGTGGAACGACAACGATTACCGGAAATTACTTTGGTGGACAAGCGGCTTCATGTGGTTCTAGTGCTTCAAAATATACCTTATCAGGTACAACAGCGAATGAAATCCGAATCATCAGTATCACTGGTTCAAATACAACGAATACAATCAGTAACAACACAATTGCCAACATCAGTTTTACCAACACCGTAGATTTCTCAGCAATTGCGTATGGAAAAGCATCTGTTTTAAGCGCAGCAGTAACCATCTCCAACAATTCAATGTCGGAGATTTATGCCACAGCTCCTGGAACTTCAGGAAATTTTTATGGATTATACATCAATGGATCTTCCAATTCAATCAGTGTTACATCTAATACGATTGGTAGCGCTTCGTCAAACAACATCAAAGTGGATGGAAGCCCCTTGCTGACAAGTTTGATCTTTGTTTTGGGAGGAGGAACGATTAGCTGTACAGGAAATACCATCCAGAACATTCAATCGACTTATTCCACTGCTGGGCAAAATTATGGTGTAATTCGTGTAATAAATATCAGTGCTACTACCACAACTTTAAGCAATAATACCATCCAAAACATCACTTCAGGTGCATATCTTGGGGGAACCGGAGGTTCATGTACTGCTATCTACTTCAACAGCACCTTATCCAATAACACGATTTCGAATAATACCATCAACACACTGAGCAGCTATGGAACAACTTACGGGATTTTTGTCAGAACCAGTTGTTCAGGAACCATAAATAACAATTATATCAAATCGATGAATACGAATATCAGTGCAGCTCTTATTGTCGGACAAGGAATTGAGATTCAATCAACAGGTATTTTTAATATCTATAACAATGTAATTATTTTGGATTGTTCTTCTAATGCAACGTTGGTAGGAATGGGCGCATATTTATTATCAGGTACTTTTCCTGCAGCAGGTACATCCAGTGTTTTCTACCACAATACGGTAAAAATTTCTGGTACAGCAACTTCAATGTCCAGCTACGCATTTTATGATTATGCAACTGGATCCCGTAAACGTTTGGTAAAAAACAATATTTTTCAAAATGTACGGACCGGTGGATCTGGACTTCATTTTGCTGTTTATGTACAATTAGCCCCTTCCAGTACGTACGATTACAATTACGAAGAAGTTAGTGCAAATCAAAATAATCTAGGTTATTATAATGGTGGCAATAAAACATTTTCCAACTGGAAAACAGGTTCAGGTGCTTCCCACGACCAAAACGGAACCATCACCATTGATGACAATACAGGAATGGTAACCGGAAGTTCAGATTACACCTTGGTAAGAGCATTAGGAACGGATTTAACAGCTATGGTTGTCTACGATTACAAAGGACACCCAAGACCAACTGCATCTACTATCGGTGCATTTGAATTGGTAGTCGACTGGACTGGAACAACCAGTACAAACTGGAACACAGCTACGAACTGGTATCCTCAAAGAGTGCCTTTAACAACAGATTATGCCAATATCGGTGTCGTTGCCTACACTTCCGGAAATAACCCCAATGCATCCAGTACTCCTGCAACTGCGGTTTCCTCCATTACATTCGGAAATGCAACGACACCTACTTTAACGGTTGGAACTGGGGCTACGATCACCTGTACGAATACATTAATGCTCTACAGCTATGCAGCGGCGGACGCAACAGCCACTATCACAGGGGCAGGAACACTTTCTGCTGCGGCGGTTTACATCGGAAACTCCATTTTGACAACCGTTCCAACTTCGAGTCAAACCACAACACTCAATACCACTTTAACTGCTTTGAACATCAGCGGCAATGTGACGATTAACGGATATTATGCTGCCTACTATTACAACAACGGTGTTTTCAGCCTCAACAGCGGAACCACAACTGTTGCTGGAACAGTTACTTTGAGTCCTGCAACGAGTAGCACTGCATCCATTGTCAATACAGGAGGTTCACAAGACGGAACATTGGTTTTAACCGGAACAACACCTTTTGCTACCGGTTCAGGTACAAATACCTTAACATTTACCGGAACAAGTTCAACAGTTAGCTATAACTCTGCCAGTGTTCAACCACTTTACCCGACAAACTATAACAATTTAACCGTTACAGGAGGTGGAGGAAAAACCATGAGCGGTGCAGTAACCGTTAATGCAACACTAACGTTTAATGGAAGTTATATCACACTGGGAACCAATAATCTTACCATCGGAAACAATGGAAGCATCACAGGATATACTTCAACTTATTATGCGATTACCAACAGCTCAGGAGCATTAACTCAAAACAACCTTGGAACAGGTGGAAGAACAGGTGGAATTGTTTTCCCGATCGGAATCAGTGCTGCAAGTTACACTCCGATTACCATCAATAATTCAGGGACTGCAGATAATTTTTCCATCTATGCTGCGCTTCACGCTTTGGAAAATGGTACTACCGGATCTGCTTTTACTACAGGATATGTTGACAGAACTTGGTTCATCAGCGAAGATACACCGGGAGGTTCAAACGTTATCATGACTCCGCAATGGAATACCGTAGATGAATTGAGCGGGTTTGATCATACTTTATGTGCGGTAACCCATTATACCAATACTTGGCACAAAACGTCAATTGCGGCGGCTGCGAGTGGCTCAAATCCCTATACAATCCCTTCCGGAACTGTAACATCATTCTCCCCATTTTCTGTAACATCAGTTATTCCCCTCGGGATTGAATTGCTCTCCTTTACCACAGATTGTGACGAAACAGAAGTCAAATTACGCTGGAAAACAGCAGCAGAACAAAACAATGCTTATTTCTCCATCGAACGTTCGGATGACGGAGTTCATTTTGATGAAATTGCGCAAATTCAGGGAGCAGGAAATAGTAGTAGTGTATTAGCTTACGAATTCACCGATAAGAAACATATCAATCAAAATGGTGAAAAGGTATACAATCCCTATTACCGCCTCAAACAAGTAGATATAGATGGAAAATCTACTTATTTAGGAATTGAAAATGCTGGATGCAATACTCCTGCCGGAGAAATGAGCATCTTCCCGAATCCGGCAAGCAACTACTTTATTTGTGAAATCAACAATACAAACAAGCAAATCAGCAAACTGCAATTGATTGATCTCACCGGACGAATCATCTTTTCTCAAACACTCAATGTGGAATACGGTATGAACCAATATTCATTATCGATAGAAGACCTTCAAATCGGAGTATATCAAGTGGTAGTAACATCCCCTTCTGATGAAGTGGTTTTCAGTTCCAAACTTGTAAAAAAATAAGAAACTTTATTAATCAATAAATACAAACAAAATGAAAAAAAGTCTATTTTCAGTTAGTAGCCTTTTACTATTGACTTTTCCAATCTTTGGACAAACAATTGTAAATGGCGACTGTGAATCTCCACTTATTCCTATGCCAGGCTTAGCTGGTAATAATTCATCTGATGGATGGATTGGTTTTGAATTGAGAGGAGAAAGTGCAAACCCACATTCAGGAGCCCAAGCCTATTATGTGGAAACAACCAATGACCCTACTCTGGCGGGAGCAATTGGTATTTCAAGTGGCATTGTTCCCGGAATTGCTATTAATTCATACAAAGGTCCCATGTCGAACCCACAAAATGTAACCGTTAATTTTTGGTACATGTATTCTCCTGTCAATGGTGACTATGCAACAATTGAAGTAACCATCCTTGATACAATGGCTACAGGCACCTCAGACAATGTTAAACTTTATCAGGGAAGATTCACCTCAAGTACCGCTGTCACAGCTTGGGCGAATGGAACGGTCAGCTTGACACCAACAGGAAGCACAGGTACACCTAATCGATTGGATATTGTTTTGGTATCTTCTACTGCAGGGTCATTAATCGCCGGAACCCCTTCCGAAGGATCAAAATTGTGGTTCGATGATTTCACCTTAAGTACCGGATCCAATGCCGGTCTTGCAACAACAAGTATTCAACCCTTTGAAATATTTCCAAATCCCGTAAATGATTATTTAAAAATAACGCTCAATGACAACTATACATCAATGGAACTTCTATCCGCAGATGGAAAATTAATTTACCAGCAAGAAATTTCCGCTTCAAACTTGTCAGTTGATTTCTCTTCATACCCCAAAGGGAGTTATTACCTGAAATTGATGCATGCAAATGGAACCGTCGAAACGACAAAACTTACGAAATAAAATTTTAGAAAAATCCAGTATAATTTTAACGACATAGTAGTTAAAGTCAAGTTAGGTAAGCCAAGAGAAAAACTTCGAACACAAATAAGACATTTTAGTTTAGTGGATAAAATTCATAGTCTAGCAGAGTTAATTTAAATATCCAGTTCTTATTTGCGAAGTTTTTCTCTTTTCTATTTCTTCACAAACCCAATATCAGAAATTAATCGAAATACTTCCGTTAAACATCCTACCAATTGAAGGAATAATCCCAGGTCCGGGATACTCTGCAGTACGTAATGTGAAGTACTTCTTATTCATCAGGTTATTCACGCCAAAACGCAACTGAATGTTTTTATTAATGCGGTAGGACGATGAAAAATCCATTACAGTATAAGCCGGAATAATTCCGATCAGGGCGACTGGTGCATATTTGGCATTCGATGCATCTCCATACGCCATTGAGGTGTAAGAAAATTGAAAATTAAAAGTGAAACAATTGTAAGAATAATTCACACCTACTCGTTCCACATTTTTCGGAGCATATTCTACTTTATTTCCTGCGAACTCCCCTGAAACGTAACGTGCATCAATGTAAGCAAATGAGTTGTAAACACTCAGTTTCCCCATTCGTTTGGATTTAATCAGTCCATCCAATACTATCAACTCCAGATAAGATTCTACACCTTTGTGTTCTGCCGTACCTGTATTGGTTCTGAATGGATACGTTGTTGAACCGTTATTCATTAAAATGGTTCCGATTTTGTTGCGGTAATTGATGTAAAAAACACCTACATCAAAGTTGAAAAAACGTTTAATCTTTCCTCTGAAACCAAAGTCAACATTGTCTGCCGTTGCATCTTTCAATTTGGGATCAATTACAGCCGTAGTCCCAATCGGTGTGAAATCAGAATAAGTAATCGGGCGGTAACTTTGACTGTAATTCCCATAGAAATTCATATCTTTTTTCAACTTGTACTGAAGTCCCAGACCACCAACAACAAAGGTTCTTGCATACGACTTCATGTTGGAATACACGAAAGGATTTGTTGCATTCGGATCTTCATTTTCGTCGTAACCATCTGCAACTGTTTTCAAATACTCAAAACGAATACCGGGTGTGATCGACCACTTTTCTCCCAACCTGAAATTGTTTTCGACATAAGCTGCCATATTGGTCGTATAGAAATTCATTTCTCCACCCCAATTGGAAGTCAAAGTATAGTCCAAATCGCTGCCAGTTGTACCATTAGCTCCGTGTTGTCTTTTCAAATAGGAATAAGCATAACGCCCACCCATCGAAAGGCTTTGCTTTTGGTTGAACAATGTATAGCCTTTGATAAATCGCAATTCATTGGTAGTACTTTTGAAATATTCATGCTCAACCTCTCTTGGAATGTACGCTAAATCAGGGGTGATGGTATCTTTCACTCCTGGTCCACCATCTTCGTTTCTCCACACCAAATTTCTGGAACTGCTCATAAAGGCCGACTTCAAACTGATGGAAGTCGTTTCATTGAATTTATGTTCGAAAGAAGCAGAAAGAATATTCCACGGACTTTGCAGCCAATTTCTACTTCTCAACGATTGCTTCGGATCTGCAGCAAAAAGAGAATCGGTTAGTCCACCCGGCATTTGGATCGTATTTCTGAATCCGGTATATTCAATTCCAACCTTCGTTTTATCGTTGAATTTATACTTGACACTGAAAAATCCGGTCAATTGATTTTGAGCTGAATTGGCTCTCCAACCTTTCATATCACGGTATTGACCGAAACCGTAATAACTCCATTTTTTATAAGAACCACCGATAGATGTAAAATTGGAATATAAACCATAACTCCCAGTCGTCTGCGTAGAAGTAATCTCTATTGGTTTACAACCTCCGTCTTTCAATTCATAATTGATCATTCCCCCGATTTGCGGTCCGAAAGCGATCGCTGAAGCACCCCTCAAGAACGAAATACTTTTGACAGCTTCCATTGGTGGGATGTAATAAGCTTCATTGTAGCCATAAACGTCAGCCGATAAATTGTACCCGTTTTGACGTGTGTTCGTTTCCAGACTTTGATAAGGATTTAATCCCCTGAAACCAATTCCATTGGCTGTGAAACCACCACTTTCTGTTTCAATGATATTCAATCCCGGAATCCTTCCAATGATTTGGCGTGTGTTATTGATTGCCTTATTCGCTAACAAACTGTCGATAAAAATAACCTCCGTCTTTTTACCTGAATAAATAATTTGATCTTTTTCTTCAGATAGGTAACCGACACCATTCATCGTTTTTGTACCTACAACCCGTACTTCCCCAATTTGCTTTGTAGAATCTATCGTTTGAGAAGTAACTGTCAAATGAATGAAGGCAAACAAGGATAAAATAAATCGGGTATTCATGTTCGTATTTTTTTATGCAAATTTAGAATCAATCTAAATAGATGCCAATACCGCATTCGTGGTATTCTCAATAACAATACAAACAAAGCACTGATAACATGCTTACTAGCGATTTAAAATTTATTAAAATGCTCCATTAAATCTTGTTTTTTTCGAACAGAAACGGGAACAACATCACCGGTACTCATAATTACTTCCAATCCTGACTCCTTATTTAATTTCGCTAACTGATTGATATTGATTAGGTGTGAATGATGAACCCGTACAAAACCGTTCTTTTCGAGAAACAATTCAAAATTTTTCAAATTTTTGGAAGAAACATGCTTCGAACCATCCAAAAGATGAAGCGTTGAATAATTTCCATCCGATTGTATGCGAACAATATCTCTGATCTTTACCAATGTACTCCCCTTCTCAGAATTGATGATCAGTGTATTGGAATCATCCCCCGGATTCTTCAGATTTTCCAAGAGGTTCTTGATCTCTTCTTTTTTGGCTTTGTCCTTCTCTTGAACCCTTTGAATCGCATCTCTTAATTCGCCCAGGTCCACAGGTTTTAGAATATAATCAATAGCTCCAAATTTGATAGCCTTGATGGCATATTCATTAAAAGCTGTCACAAAAATGACTTCAAAATCAATGCGTTCAAAACTTTGTAAGAGATCAAAACCTCCTTTTCCAGGCATTTGAATATCCAGGAAAATAAAATCAGGTTTGTATTTTTCAATGTATTCCTTCCCCTGATCTGCGGAATTTGCAACAGCAACAATTTCAACTTCCTTGCAATAGGTTTCCACCATTTGCTTCAGCGACAGCGCCACTTTTTCAACATCATCTATTATTATTGCTTTCATATCATCTCGCTATTTTTGTTTCACATGAAAAATCTAATGACTAATCACTATTGCCTAATCATACAATTTCGGAAAACAAACGACAACCTTTGTTCCGATGGGTTCTCCATCCTCATCAAATTTATCAATCGTTTCCAAATTCACATTCAACCCATTCATTTCTCTCAATACTTCAATTTTTTCCTGCACCAATTGTAATCCTTTAGAAACATGATTATGTGCTGACATTTTCTTGATTTCACCCGCCTTCTCTCTCCCTACTCCATTGTCATCAATTTCAATGCACAATGATTCCTTATTTTCAGTAATTCTCAAAATCAATTTTCCTTTGACATTTTTGTTTTTCAAACCATGATTTATGGCATTTTCGACATACGGCTGGATAATCATACTAGGGATTTCTATTTCATCCAGAGAACTGCTGCTTTCATTGACCAATTCATAATCAAAAGGAATATCAAACTGTAACTGTTCCAAATCGATATAATGCTTGAGAAATTTCAATTCATCTTCGAGAGAAACAAAATTTCGCTTCACATGATCGATCGACATCCTTAACAATCTAGCAAAACTACTGAGTTTAGCATTTCCTTCCATCTGATCTCCACTCATAAACAGATGCTGGATAGCACTTAGGCAGTTGAAAACAAAATGTGGATTCATCTGCGCATGGAGAATCTGAATTTCCAGAGCTTTGATCTTTTTAGAAGCTTCCAATTCCACCAATTCTTTTTGATAATTAGCTTCAATTTTCTCACGTTTTAATTTTGCACGTGAATAATTAAAAATCAATAATACAATCAAACCTACGGTAGTAAGCCCTAACAATAACCAATAAAAACGGTAGTTAGCCAATTCTTTTTCTTTTTGAAGTAAAATGATTTTTCCCTTACGCTGTTTTAATTGCTGATCCTTCTTTTCGGTATCATAAACTGTTTTCAATTCTGCTATTTTTCGATCGTTGGTTTCATTCATTACACTGTCTTTGTAGCGCTCAAATTTACCCCTATACTCACACGTCTTTTTGTAATCTTTAGCAGCAAAACACATTTCAGATAGAAACCTGTAGTTATACATCCTATGTATTTTTTCCTTATGCTTTAAAGTACTCTCCAATATCATTTTTCCTATCTCCTCCGTTTTCTCAGTCTCTCCAATCACCATATAGATGTACCCCAATCTTCTCACAAAATCTTCTTTTTGCATCGGTAAATTCAATTGATCAGTCAATTCAATCCCTTCCTTGCAATATTCAATCGCTTTTGGAAAATCATGGAGATAGGCATAAATTGTAGAAGCTTCATTCAGATATCGGTACCTTCCAAAGCCGTACTTCAAATTTGGAAACAATTCCACCGATTTGTTTAGAAAACGTAATGCTTTTTTGAAATCATGTTGATCAACATAACAGGATATCAATCCAATATAGGTGTACGATTCTCCTATGTGATCTTTTGCTTTTGTGAAAGTATTGAAAGCACGGTAGGATTGTTTTTCTGCCATAAAAGGCTTGCCCTGTAAACGATAGAGACGCCCTATTTCATACTGATTTTTAGCAATCATCTCTAAATTTTTATCTTTTTCAAACACCCGCAGGGTACGAAATAATATTTCTGAAGCTTGCAATAAATTGCCACGCGATAATTGATTGCATCCAATTCCTAATTCTATCTCTTTCAATTCATCCGAAAAACCATATTTTTTCCCAATTTCCTTTGCTTTTTCCAAATAAATTTCTGCTGTATCATAGTCAATATAATTACGAGTATAGGATAAACCTATGTACTTTAATGACCTAACAATATTGAAATGATCTTTTTTCATTTCAGCTTCAAGTAAAGCTTTTTTCCCATATAAAATGGCCTCATTATACAAGCATGAATCGTTGTAATATTGATAACAAATTTTGAGGTTTTTAGACGCATTTTTTCCTTGAGAAAAAGAACAGCTAATGCAGAAGAAAAACACTACTAACAAACATAATGACTGAATCCATTTCTTTTTCATAAGCAGTACATACTATTGTGGTAAAACTAAAGTACAACTTTTTTTAAACATCCATTTTTATAATCACTCTGCCCCATCCAGAAATCCAAAGCATAAAAAACAAATAACACCTACATTTTAAACGAATTACCTCAATAAAAACTTGCCGTAATTTTTCATGTTTTACACTTATCAATCATTCATATACAGTTATACATCCCGCCTCCTAATATTTGAACCATCGGTTAATTAGAGCATAACTTTGCAAAGAATTACACACTGCAAAACACTATGAAACGCAATTTTTTACTTTTATTATTATCTCTTTTCGGTGTAGCCCCACTTGGTTTTTCATTAAATGATGAACCTTGTACTGCAACACCAATTACGGTTGTAGCTGCATGTACGTATTTGCCATTCAATAGTGCTGGAGCAACTGCATCAGCTGGAATTACCGCACCAGGATGCTCATTATACAGCGGATCTGATGTTTGGTTTTCTTGTGTTATTCCAGCATCAGGTGGTGTGGTGATTGATACACAAACCGGAACCATCACTGATGGTGGAATGGCGGTATATACTGGATCTGTGTGTTCAGCTTTAACCTTACTATCCTGCGACGATGATTCTTCTCCGAACGGATATATGCCAATGATTACCACTAAAGGTTTGACACCTGGGAGTACCATCTGGATTCGATTCTTTAAATATGGAGGTGGAACCGGGACATTTTCCATGTGTATTACAGCAGTACCGCTTCCTCCTGCTAACGACAATTGCGCAGGAGCTTACCCTGTTTCTGTTGGGACAACTTGTACATCCGTAACAGGAAGTTTGGGTGGAGCTACTCAAACGCTAGCCGGTTGTAGTGGAAATGCCAATGATGATGTTTGGTTCAGTTTTATAGCCACACAAGCTTCTTTGAATCTATCGGTAACTCCCGGAACCTACTGCGATCCTGTTGTACAGATATTTTCAGGTGGTTGTGCCAGTTTAACTTCTGTTGTGTGTGATGATACTTCTTTCCCAATCGGAGCAAATGGATTGATTAATATCCCAGCTTTGACAGTTGGACAAACTTACTATTATCGCGTTTACGACGCTGGTAGTGCAGCTGTTCCACCCGTATCCTATTCCTTTACTACTTGTGTCACGATTCCACCACCACCACCAGCTAATGACGATTGTACTGGATCAACATTGCTTACTGTAGGCTCCTCCTGCACGCCTGTTTCAAGCTCTGTATACGGTGCAACACAATCTTTAACAGGTTGTACGGGAACAGCGAACGATGACGTTTGGTTCAGTTTTGTCGCAACACAAATTTCTCAAACGATTACAGTTACACCCGTTGCAGGATTCGATCCCGTTGTGGAATTGTTTTCGGGTACTTGTTCTTCCTTAACTTCAATGAATTGTAACAATGTATCATACCAGACAGGTGCTGCAGGATCATTTACTTTTTCAGGGATGACAGTTGGTCAAACGTATTATTATCGAGTATACCAATACAGTTCTTCTTATCCCACAAGTACAAATTCGAGTTTTACAACCTGTGTGACAGTACCGGCTACTCCTCCAGCAAATGACAACTGTAATGGAGCTATTGCTCTTACATCCGGCACATCGTGTGTTTCTACAGCAGGGACATTCTATGGTTCGACACAATCTATGCCTTCAAATTGTGGCGGAATTACCAATACATACGACGTATGGTACAGTTTCACTGCAGTTGATGCTTATGAAAATTTTTCCCTGACGCTACCTGCTGCTCAAACTGTTTATGCTGAACTTTTCAGTGGTTCATGCGGTTCTTTGACTTCGATGAGTTGTCAATCGATGAGTTTCAGTACTTCCCCTTCTACAACATTTGATGGATTAACAGTAGGTCAAACCTATTACATACGTATTTATGCTTCAAGTAGTCTTTTTCCATCTGCAACATCAACCTTTACTGCTTGTATGACAACTCCTGGTGCTCCTACTAACCAAGATTGTCTGGGAGCTATCCCCATTTGTTCCAATGTCTATTCAACAACTACAACTTACTCTGGTGTTGGAAATATTCAGAATGAAATCAATGGTACAATTTCTTGCTTGGGAACAGGTGAAAAAAATGATGTTTGGTACACATTTACAGTAATTAACAGCGGAAATTTAAGTTTTACAATTACTCCTAACGTACTAACAGAGGACTATGATTGGGCGGTTTTTAACCTTACAAATGCAAACTGTTGGGATATTAATAATAACCCTGGATTACAGGTTTCATGCAATTTTTCAGGAAATACCGGTGCAACTGGTGCAAATGGAATTACCGGTTATCAAAACAATCCAGTCATTCCAGTTGTAGCAGGACAAACGTATGTCATCAATGTAAGTCAGTTTAGCTCTACACCCAATGGATACACCATCAACTTTAGCGCTTCAACTGCTTCTATCTTTGATAATGTCGCTCCAGTTTTTCAATCGATTTCAACTCCTGCCTGCGGATTGAACACGGTCACCGCCAACTTTTCAGAAAATGTACTTTGTTCAACTGTTTCGACTGCTGATTTTACAGTAACAGGACCAGATGGAAATCATACAGTAACAGCAATTAATGGAATTGGATGTTCAACAGGTGGCAGTATGGAAAATACCTATACTTTAACGTTTAGTCCTGCCTTGACAGTTGCTGGAACTTACACTGTTTCATTAGTTAATACAGCAGGTTCGGTGACGGATTTATGTGGTAATGTTGCTTTACCTGCTTCGTTTAACTTTACCATCACTGTACCTGTAGCAACTGCCAGTACAACACAAAATGTATTGTGTAATGGTGGAGCGACTGGTTCAACTTCGTGTGCAGTAGTTGGTGGAACAAGTCCTTATACATATTCATGGGGAGCTACACTTGGCACAGGAACAACTTCGGCTGCTTATTCAGGTTTAACAGCCGGAAATTATATCGTAACAGTGACAGATGCCAATGGTTGTTCTTCCACTGCATCAACCACCGTCACCGAACCTCCGGTTCTTGCTGTTTCCGTGACGAGTATTCAACCGACCTGTACAACTTTAGGTTCAATCGCAGCAACAGTAACAGGTGGTGTAACTTCTTATACCTATGCTTGGAGTCCATCAGGAGGATCATCCGCTGCTGCTTCCAATCTGAGTGCCGGTACTTATTCATTATTGGTGACCGATCAAAACGGTTGTACGGTTTCAAATTCAACAACATTAACAAATACCTCAACTGTGACAAGTGCCATTCAACCGATGGTTTCTCAATGCTTGGACGGAAATGTATTCTCATGCGCATTAGGAGCAAGTGCATCTACAGGTGGAACAGTAACGTATACTTGGGATTTCGGAGATGGTAGTCCTACGAGTTCCAGTTCAAATAGTACTCACACTTACTTGAATCCTGGAACGTATACCATCACTTTAACAGTTGTAGATGGGATTTGTTCGGCGACATCCACTCAAACCATTACCGTTTTTGCAATGCCAATAGCTGCAGCAACCACAAATACCCCCTGTGTAGGACAAGCACTTACACTCCTTGGGGCACCAAATGGAATGTCGAATTATAGCTGGACAGGCCCCTCTTCTTCCATGTTACAAAATCCAACAATCGCAAGTTCTGCTTTGACCGATGCCGGCACTTATACATTAACTGTTACCGATGGAAACGGATGTCAAAACAGTAAACATTGAGTGTAACGGTAAATTCATTACCAACAGTTACAGCAACCGTCAATTCTCCATGCGAAGGACAAGCATTGAACTTTATTTCAACTCCATCCGGGATGACCAGTTACAACTGGACGGGACCGGTTAATTTTTCAATACAAAATCCAACAATTACCTCATCAGTGACTGCAAATTCTGGCCTGTACACACTGATGGTAACGGATGCAAATGGATGTCAAAATACAGCAACAACAAATGCTGTAGTCAATCCACTTCCGGTAGTTTCTGCTTCAGTTAATAATGTTTGTATTGGTCAACCTTTAAATTTTGCAGGGCTTCCAAATGGAATGACCAGCTATAACTGGACAGGACCTTCAACCTTTACGATACAAAACCCAATAATTCCTGCATCGACACTTACAGATGCTGGAACGTATACATTGACAGTAGTAGATGCCAACGGATGTCAAAACAGTGCAACTACAAAAGCACTAGTCAATGCTCTGCCAGTTGTGACAGCATCTGCAAATACACCTTGTGAAGGTCAACCGTTGAATTTTACGGGGACACCGAATGGAATGACAAATTACAACTGGACCGGACCGAGCAATTTCACTGCACAAAACCCTTCAGTAACACAAGCTTCAGTAGCAAATTCAGGTACTTATACCCTTTCTGTTACAGATGTGAATGGTTGTAGCAATACAACTACCGTAACAGTAACAGTAAATCCTCTTCCACAAGCGACGATTACCCTTCAAAATGCACAGGGATGTTCACCTTTATTGACGAATTTCTCATTCAATAACCCAGCAGTGACTTCCTTCATCTGGAATTTCGGAGATGGCTCAAGCAATAACACAACTACATCTCCAACTCATTTATACACACAGACAGGTAGTTACGCTGTAATTTTGATCATCACTGACAATAACGGCTGTTCATCAACGGTTACCGATGCAAATGCAGTTACAGTTTTTGCAACACCGTCAGCTAGTTTCTCCTATCAAAGTGTTGACGGTTCGGTCACTGGCGCTGATGTCAACTTCATCGATCAGTCTTCCAGCGATGTAACCAACTGGAACTGGAATTTTGGAGATGGTACTGGTAATTTGACAAGTCAAAATCCTACGCATACCTATGCAACAAATAGCGATTCCAGCTTCCAGACAACACTAATAGTTACGAATGCGAATGGATGCACTGATACGATTACGAACACGATCAAAATAGATGAACCATTGATTTATTATGTGCCGAATGTATTCACACCAGATGGAGACGCTTTCAATCAACATTTTTATCCTGTGTTCACATCGGGATTCGACATTAATAGCTACAGCTTATTGATTTTCAATCGCTGGGGAGAAATTCTATTTGAATCACATGATGCAACTATCGGATGGGATGGGACATACCATGGAAAAATTTCTCCTGACGGAGTTTACATCTGGAGCATTGAATTTAAAACCGAAAAGAACGATCAACGAATCCATGAAACAGGAAATGTGACTTTGATTCGATAAGAGATATAAAAACTATAGTAGTAAATAGTAGTTTAATTAGTAGTTAGGTAAGTGAATGGAGAAAGTTCAACAAAAAACTTTCTCCGTTTAGATTTCAAAAGAAAAAAGAGACGCCAGACGTTTCATTGACAATATTGAACGCGCTTTAAGTAGTAGTAACAGTTAGGTAAGTAAAGGAGAAAACTCAGATTCAATGATCAAAAACAGGTAAAGCAACTGATCATCGTCTAGCAAAGTAATGATAGGTTTATGCCGATTATTGAACCTGGTTTTCTCCCTTTAGATTTAATTTCCTTTTATCAACCCACAAAGCTCCTCGATTAAATTAGAAGTCCAACAATCCTTGATTAATGAATATTTTCCAGAAGAATTTCAGAATATATTTAACACCAAAATTAAGTCAAGAAACATGACAATTAAAACTTTTTGCTATTCTTTTCCACTATTACTTTTTATTCTTTCGTCGTGCGTTTCATTCAAAAAAATTCACACTAAAGATGAAATCCTTTACACCTATAATGTTGAAAAAAAAATTACCGATTTAGGCATTCAACTTCCCGAACCGACAATCCCAAAAGCCAATTATTTACCAGCAGTTAGAACGGGTAATTTAATTTACCTTTCGGGAAGTGGAACTAAACAAGTCGATGGGACGATCATAACAGGTAAAGTTGGGAAAGATCTCACCATCACTGAAGGATATGCTGCTGCCCGATTAACAGCCATTAATCAATTATCCGTATTAAAAGCAATGATAGGTGATTTGAATAAAGTTGTACGGATTGTAAAAGTAGTCGGAATGGTCAACGCTGATTCATCATTTGTTGATCATCCAAAAGTTATTAATGGATTTTCTGATTTAATGGTTGAAATCTTCGGTGAACGAGGAAAACATGCCCGATCGGCAGTTGGAATGTCATCCTTGCCTTGGAATTTTGCTTGTGAAATAGAAATGATTGTTGAAATAAAAGAG
>CAIUKX010000259.1 GCA_903899795.1 uncultured Flavobacteriales bacterium | reverse complement strand
TCTATTTACTATATCTCAAAGAACTATACCGCAAATAATCCACAATAGGGATAGGTGCGTTTTTATTTATCTGAAGGATGTAAGTACTTTAAAAATAGAAGAGGTCGTCCAATCTTGAACGACCCCTCCACTTTGATAGTACCTATTTCCGGAATTTATTATACAGCCACTTCAACAAGACAGTCATCAAGAAACTTACTATTGCACCAACACAAGCTAAGATTAATGTTTTTATAAAATCATCTGGACTGATTGTAATAAATAGAGAAAACATTGAACCAGTTGTCGTACAGATTGTATCTTGATTATCATTTTTTAATCGCATATCCTTTGATTTAAAGTGAAAAATCATTCTTTGTTTATGGTGTCAGAAACGACTGATTGGGCAATGGCAGAAGCCACTGATCCTGCAACGATGAGGTAACTACCAAACGTAACTAAACTTGCTGGTATAATAATCGGTGTTGAAACCAGAACGGTTCCTGTAGCAACTAAACTTAAACCAATATTTCTCAACCGCTTAAAAAAATCCGGTGTAGGTGCTTTGAATCGTTCAATGATATTCATTCCTTGCTTTGTTTTAAAACAGCTGCTTGCTTATATACAAGCAGCTGTAGATTAACACTCATTGTCTACGATACAGCAATAATACTTACCGCATTGTATGCACCATTTTTCAAGGTGTATTGAACACCGTTCACCATTTGAAAAAATTCAATTTTGAGCAAATAAAAATCTTTTCCTGTTCCTGAAGATGGTGCCATCGGTGTCAAAACAACATCCGTAGACATTCCATCAAGCGGTAAATTGATAGTATTTGTTACTACCAACTTCGATGCTCCCTCATTTGCAAAATCAATATTGACTTTAGCAGCTGTCAAACTGAAATGAGTTGCACCTTTTGGATATACAATGTCATTGATGGGAACCAATCCTGGCATAGAAATCACACCAGTTCCCAAATCAAGAGCATAAGGTTTGAATAGTACTCCGCTCAAGAGAGCATGAATATTAAATTCTAAACCAACCAGTAAAGCAACTGCAGCTGGAGTATTGATTCCAATACCAACAGATCGTTTACCCCGTACACTGACTGTATCATAATTTTTGATTTCAATCATAATTTTCGTTACACGGGACACCAATCGATTGTCTGAAGAACTCATAATAAAACTTCGCATTGCATTCCTCATCAACTTTCCGGATTTTGCCGAAAATCCAAATTCAGATCCATTTTCACGGGTTCGGGCAAATGCCGGATCAGATGAAATTCGAGAACCATCAAGACTCGTTTTCATTTTTGCCAAATGTCCATCTTTGGATTTGTAAAAGGTAACGTTATCCAACGTCCCTTTGACCTTAAAAAGGCCTGTTTGTTTTGCCATTTTTTTTCTATTTTTTAATTTAACTTTTCAGATTATGACATTCATAATCCATAAAACATCACTCATATCGCGAATAGAATTCCGTTTTATGAATCGAAAATAGAGGGTTGTATTTTCAATTACAAAAAGCCTGTGCCGGTTAATAATATAAGTGTCACTTTATGCCGTTTTAATACTTTATTTCCACTTAAAAAGGTCTTATTTTTGCATCAAAATCATTAGTTTACTCCTTTCAAGTCTATACTAATCCCATAGGAATAGCTTACTTAAAGCATGAGAAAAAGCAAACAGATATAAAAAGCATCAAGATTCATATCAAACCATTTTTCAAAAGAATGGAGTCAACAAAAATCAGACGTGAAAAGAATTGTAATTTATCCGAAAGACATCATGGTAATCACCGGAAAAAGTGAACGGTTCTCTCGTGACCTTTTGAAGCGAATTAAAAGGCACATAGGTAAAGAAGAATACCAATTCTTATCTATTACCGAATTCTGTCAATACACTGGCTTAAATGAAGACGAAATTCAAGAACTAATTCTCTAATAAAATTTAATGAAGTTTACTTGTATTTAGCCTATAAAATCAGTATTTTTGGGTTGTAGAAATCGTTCTGCTTTTAAACCAATTGACATCAGATTTAAAGTGACCTAATCGGTTACCTGTTTTTATTTTATTCAGATAAAACATTGATATACAGCAATATTTAAAGCATATTATAGCCCATGTGGATTCCGAACACTGCAACCGCGTTGATGATGCTTCCGATGGCGCTGGCAATTATTCATTCGTTGCCAGAGAAAGAACAGAACTCGAAATTCACCATTTTTTTACTCTTGTCTGTGGCTTATGCAGCAAGTATAGGTGGAATGGGAACTTTGGTAGGATCACCGACAAATACGGCAATGGCAAGTATTTTGAAAAAGGATTTTCATATTCAAGTTGGATTTTTTGAATGGATGAAAGTGGGAGTTCCGGTTAGTATGGGGATGTTATTATTGGCGTATGTTTTCTTTTATTTTGCTTTGGGAAAAGAAAGAAAAGAGCCGATCCATACATTGAATGTTCAAAAAGAACCATGGAGTAAGAATCAACTGAAAGTTGTTACTGTCTTCCTCTTAGTGGTTGCATTGTGGTCGTTGAAAGATTTGATACTTCCTCTTGTTCATTTCAAATATGGAGATGAAAGCGCGGCAGTATTAGGAGCAATTCTGCTTTTTATGATTCCTTCAGATGAAAAAAAAACCTTATTGAATTGGAAAGACACTGAGAAATTACCTTGGGGGATTTTGATATTATTCGGTGGGGGAACAGCTTTGGCAACGATGTTGAAAGAGAATGGAATCATTACGAAATTGTCAAGTGCTTTTGAACATTACGAGTATTTACCATATTTTTCCTTATTGGTAATTGTGGTTATAGCAGGTGTATTCGTTTCTGAAGTGATGTCGAATTTTACTTTGGTAATTGCATTTGTTCCTATTGTAGCAACTTTTGCAGTCAATTCGGGATCATCCGTTTTGGGTCTTTGTATTCCGGTGACGCTGGCGGCCAGTTCAGCATTTATGCTACCTGTTGGATCAGCTCCAAATGCTTTGGTGTATGCTTCCGGCTATTTGCGGACAAGTCAAATGGCAAAATATGGTTTTGTAATGAATGTCATTGGAATTGTCTTGATCATTTTCTTTTCTTATTTATTTTTGTAATTCAAAAAATTGAAACATGAAGGTTGTAATTTCTCCGGCAAAATCGATAGAATATAAAAAAATAGAAGGTACAAACGGTGTAACGGTTCCTCACTTTCTAAAGGAAACAGAAGGTTTGGTTGTTAAACTGAAGAAGCTATCGTCTAAGAAAATAGCGAAGATGATGCATCTTTCGACCGATTTGGCAGAATTGAATTACAATCGTTATCAAAACTGGGAATCTCCGGTAACTGAAAGTGAGAATGTTTTTCCGGCAGCATCGGCGTTCAATGGAGAAGTTTACAAAGGTCTCGATTTTCAAAGTTTGTCATCCGAAGAAATGGAACGGGCTCAAGAACAAATCAGAATTCTTTCGGGATTGTATGGGATCTTAAAACCAATGGATTTGATCTATCCGTATCGTTTGGAAATGGGTACGAAATGGGAAATTACACCAAAAACCAAAAATCTATATGCTTTTTGGGGATCTAAATTGTCAGATGTTCTCAACAGTGAAATGCAAAAAGATGAAGTACTGATTAATTTAGCATCCACTGAATATTTCAAAGCGGTTGATTTGAAGAAATTGAAAGCGAAGGTGATTACGCCTCATTTTAAGGAATTCAAAAACGGGGAATATAAAATTGTAATGATTTTTGCAAAACATCAGCGCGGAGCAATGTCAAGATATATCATAAAAAATAAGATCACCAATCCTGAAGAGTTGAAGTTATACACGGGTGACGGTTACAGTTTTGATGTTAACAGTTCAACAGAGACGGATTGGGTGTTTGTACGGTAATCAATAATCGGGGACTTAAGTCCACGGCTATTGAATTTTAAATTCTTCAACGTTGTATCCAGCCATTAATTCCTTGAAGTTCATTCTTCGTTTTCCTTCTGGTTGGAGTTCGATTACTTTTAAATAATAATCTCCACAGGGAAATAAGATTCCCTCTTTTGTTGCGATCAGATGTTTGGAGTTTCCAACCTTTTGATCGGTTTTCTCCGTTCTGAAAATTTTGAAGGAGCGTTCCTCGTTTTTAGTATCATTCTTCAAGATAGTCCAAGCTGTAGGGTAGGGTGAAAGTCCACGACAAAAGTTGTGGACAATTTCTACCGGTTGACTCCAGTCGATTTCACACATCGGTTTGAAAATTTTGGGAGCAGATTTCAATTCGCCTTCAGTCAATTCCAATTGAGGAATTCCTTGTGCATCTCCCAAACGGATTTTTTCAACGGTTTCACTTGTTACTTTAGCTCCGAGTTGCATCAAACGATCGTGCAGTTCTCCAACGGTTTCATTTTCGTCAATGTCGACATAAGAGCGTTCAATTATTTTTCCAGTATCAATTTCTTTTTCAATGAAGAAGGTTGTCACACCACTTTGTTTTTCACCGTTCATGACAACCCAATTGATGGGAGCAGCACCTCTGTAATTCGGTAAAATAGAAGCATGAAGATTAATGGTTCCTTTCGGTGGCATCGCCCAAACGATTTCGGGTAACATCCGGAAAGCAACCACAACAAATAAATCAGCATGCAGTGATTCCAGTTCCGAAATGAAACTTTCGTCTTTTAAATTAGTAGGTTGCAGAATATTCAAATTCTTTTCTGCAGCATATTTTTTAACATCGCTTTCAGAAAGTTTTTGTCCTCGGCCAGCCGGTTTATCAGGAGCAGTGATTACTCCAACAATATTAAAATCATTTTTAAGTAATTCATCCAGGATGGTCACCGCGAATTCCGGTGTTCCCATAAAAACAATTCTAAAATCTTTTTTTGACATGTTTGTTTATTTGTGGCTGTAAAGATAAATGAAAATAAGGAATCAGTGTTCGGTTAGTAGGAAGACATCATTGAGAGTAATCATTTGAAAGGTTCTTTTCGCATGAAATACAATTCAAGTCCTTGTTCTTCTAATTTCCATGTGTGATAAATCTCAAATCCGAATTTAAGGTAAACACGTTTATTCTTTTCGACTGAGGTTTCCAGATAAATGGGGAGGTTTTCTTTTTCTGAGAGATTGAAAATATATTCTTTCAAATCACGGGCAGCGTTTCCGTCCTGAAAATCAGGATCAACTCCGAAAAACCAAAAATAGAGAAAGTCACCCGAAGCAGGACGTTTACTTTTGGTATAGCTCTCCCGTTTAAGAATCTTTAAAATTCTAGACACTCCGATTGCATTGAAGGTTAAGATAAGTTGATTCCAATAATCTTTTAAACCTTCCTTTCTGGAATTATAGCGGTAACAAAGTGCAACTCCTTTTTCATTATCCGAAATAAAAACACCATTCCGTAGAAAAGCAGTTTTAAAAGAATAGGCACACAATGTTTTGATGCGTTGATCAATGTCTGCATCTTGTTTTACCACCCAATTGGCACTTGGATTGGCTTTGAAAGCCCGTGATAAAATATCAACGACTAAAGTTTGGTCTTCTTTGCAGGCGAGGCGCATGAATGAATTAACAATACGATTTTTTGCTAAGTTAATTTATTTTTTCGCTTCTTGATTTCCATTTCTTCATTAAGAATAGTATTTAGCGGAGGATTCTCTTTTTTTTCTTTTTTCTTGTTTGGTGTTGGATGGAACTTGCTGTTTTGAGCGACAGTATTTCCTTTATCAGTGTTCTCTTTATATTCTAAAGTTTCTCCAATGACTAATTCAGGTTCTTCAAGTAATAATAAAATAGGATTGACTGGCTGATTAGGGGGATACATACCAAAACCTCCACAAACTATTGTTTCCCGTTGTATAAATTCGATTTTACTAAGGACAAAGGGAGGGATTTCAATATGAAAAAGAGAATCTAAATATGGATTAACCACTAATTTTGTTGAATCGACAAGAATTTTTAAGTATCGTTGGAAGCTGATACGGATGTTGTGTCGGCTGTTTGTTCAATATTAATTGTATTACTGTCTAATTCCTGTCCAAAAACAAACTCAATATTGAAAATTTCAGGTCCGAAACAAAGAAGAAAAACGAAAAGGAATTTCTGAAAATAATTGGAATGCTGAAAGAAAATTTCTTCATCAACAGGAATTTGGATGGTATCGATTTGACTTTTCAGAAATCTACCACAACCTTCACGTTGCTTGCTAGACTTAAAGTAATGAATGATTTCAGAATTTGTAAGTTGTGTGAAATCGATCACTTCTGTTTTACATTTATCGCAATGTCGTCCCGATTCGGAAGGTGTCATTCCTTCCCAGTTTTCCTGACAAGGATTTTTCATCACAATACGAAGTGGGGCAGATTTAATAAGATTGTTTTAGAATCTTAACGGTGTTTTTATCGATTTATTATAAGCAATAGTTTTCTGATTTAACCATTAAACAACTTATTCCGCTTAATTTCTTTGCCGTTTCTTAGTTTCAGTGCATGTAAAAATGTTGGGACATCATTCGTCCATTTTTTCAGGATAAGTAAAATAGCTATGATTTCGATTCGCGTGAGTATTCCTCCCCAAAAGCAAAGGTTGAATAGAAAAGCCGATTGACATTGCCACATGATTTGTATCAAAGCTGAAAATAGAATGAGTGTCCAGATTTTTGCTCCAATGGAATGTGTGGCGACTTCTTTTCGAAATTTCAGGTAGGAAACGATATAGGTCAACGACTCAAAGCCAAATAGAATGATCAATTTTTGGGAGTTGGATCGAAAGAAATCGGGACATTGAAGATAGGTTGCAATGGCTACCGAAACAAAGAATAGTAAATCTATGGAAGAATCCAATCGTCTTAGTCGTTCGTTAGAAACATTCAAGCGCCGGGCTATGATACCATCGAAAATATCGGTTAATAATCCTATCGTCAAAAGTACGATGGCGATTATCTTATAGTTTTCGATTTGGATGGAACTAAAGTAGATCATGAATAGTCCGATGAGTAATCTGGAAAGAATTAAGAGGATAGGGATTTTGGTCATGCTTTTCTTTATTTTTTTATCAAGTATAAGAAAATATAAATTATTTTTAATACCGATCGGTATTTTTAATATCTTTGTGACAAATGAATCAAAAAATGCAGTCGAAAGCGGAACGAACCAAGCAATTTATTATCGAAAAGACAGCTTCCATCTTTAATGCGAAAGGCTATGTGGGAACGTCTCTTAATGATATTATGGATGCTACGGGTTTGACGAAAGGAAGTATCTATGGTAATTTTGAGAATAAAGATGAAGTTGCCCTTGAAGTTTTTGATTACAATTTTCAATGTGTGATTTCGTATTACAAAGAAAGGATCAAATTGCGAACGTCTGTCATTGATAAGTTGATGGTTTATCCTGAGACCTATCGTAATTTTTTGAATATCCCTTTTTTGAAAAATGGTTGTCCGATCATCAATACTTCAATCGAAGCCGATGATACTCATCCGGTATTGAAAGCTAAAGCAGCAAATGCACTACAATTTTGGAGAGAATCGCTGGAGCGTCATTTGAAAACAGGGATCGATTCGGGTGAGTTAAAGCCGGATTTGAATGTTTCCGCTTTGGTAACTGTTTTTATTTCAATTATTCAAGGTGGTGTTGTACAAGCTAAATTAACGGATGACATGATCTACCTCAATACTTCTATGGATTTTCTGGAAAAAATGATACTAGAATGTAAGGCTTAAAAAAATTTAGTATAAAATATACCAATCGGTATTTAAATAAAATGAAGATGAAGGAACTATTTATAGTTGCAGCAAAAAGAACATCAATCGGTGGTTTTTTAGGAAGTTTATCTGAAAAAACAGCTGTTGATTTGGGGGCAATAGCAATCAGGGAAACGTATGAATCTGTTCGACTGAATCCGAATGTGATTTCTTCGGTTGTAATGGATGTATTTAATGTAAGTTCTTTTGTCATGTTGTTTTACTGTTTTGTTTGCTATTGCATTATTATTTTACTTCAGAATTTCAAGACTTAATCCACAGCTTCGCAGACCTCACTCACAGAATTTAGAGCGGGGAAGGTGTGTATTTCTCAAAGCGATAAATTTAGTGTTAATCTTTTTTGAAACAAATACTTTAAGTGGGACAATTTTATTTTTTCGTGTATTGATCTGTGCAGTTATTGTGCTCGTTTATGGTTTTCATACACTCTTCATACATTAGCTATACAGTTCCTATACACTATCCATACAGTTCCCATATACTTTATTACTGTATTTTTTTGCTAAAACTGTAATATGTGTGCATTTTTAATGCGCAATAAGTGAAAGATTGGAATTAGTTTCTCCTTCTTCGAAACTGCCACCATTTTCTTTTTTCAACTACGATTATTCCCATCGTTATTCCATCACTCCGAAAGGAATTGAATTTAATTTGCAGATTAGCTAGGGGTAATTGTTCCTTTGATATTTTAAGATTAATGGTGTCTGAATAATCAAAACTAGAAACTAGAAATTCCATTGTGTCGTTGATTTGTGTCTTTGGAATTGTGAGTTTGAATTTTCCATCTAAATCTGAATATGTCCCAATTTTACTTCCTTTCAATACAATCTTTGCATAGTATACAATTTCACCAGATTCTTTTTCCGTAACGATACCTTCTATGGTATAATCTGATGAGTCGGCAAGTTGAAGTTTCGTTTCTGGTTTTACTGAGCTGTTTTTTGCATCGCTTAAATGAATTAGAGAGCTTTTATTTGTTTGTTGTCCGCTCGCCTTAAATACATGCAAGTTCGTTAAAACCAATAAACTGCTAAAAATTTTAGGGAAAGAATAATTGTTCTGCTTATAATTGATAGGAACAATGGGACGATTGAGTTGATTGGATTTGAAACGGCCACATAATTTCTCGCCATTGTTTTCTATAACCCGAAGGAGTTGTTCGTCTGATAATTGAGTGAAATCAATGACTTGCTTGGAACAAAGCTGACAGAATTTCCCTTGGTCAACAGGTGTCATTTCGTTCCAGTTTTCAGCACAAGGCTGTTGAATTGAGAGTTGTACTGAGGGCTTTTTCATGCGCATGTTTGTTGGAAGATGCTCAATTGTCAATTATTCCATACGTTTCATCTGATTTTTCTTTTTGAACAAGGTCTTTTGAATCTTTCTTTTTTTCTTTGAAAATCACTACCGATTGTGCTATAATGTCGTGGAAGGTTTTGTTTTTCTCATTGCTTCCTGTTGAGAGTAAGGAAATCCATCCAAGTGTGATTTTGAAAATGAAACGAACGACTGCCAATGGAAAAATTAGATTTTTATCTTCATTCTTTTCGCTTCGAACCCGGATTCCATTGGTTAAATGTCCGATGGTACCTCCGAAAATACTGGTGAATAAAGGTTCATAAAGAACAAGAATGGCCAGAAAAATAGATAGCGTCAGGTGATACTGTTCTTCCGGAACCGAAGACAGGTATGAAGTAGAGACGGTCAAAAGGATTCCGAATACAAAGAAATCGGTATACATTGCGCGAACGCGTTCAGTAATGGCAGGGTAGTGGTATGTTGACATGTAGATTGATTTTGAATTTTGATTGTTTGATTTTGAATTAATTCAATTGAAAATTACTGTTGCTCCAAAACCCGTTTCAGATTCCCAGAATTTTCGTCCATATTGCGCTGAACCATTTTACATATGATTGAGGTCATTACGTTCAATGGAAATTTAGATCGGCTCGTAAATATCGTGGTGAATTTTGTCTGGTTATCTGAAATAGATTCGGCTATCGTTTTGGCATGACTTACACCTTTGAATGGTTTTTCAAAACGGATTTCAGCTTCGTAGCCTTCTCCTTCAGTAATTTTTTTGATTTCTTGTTCACCCACCCCGACATTTTTGAGCTCGCTTTTCCAAGCTGCTGTAAAACCTGCTGTTCCGTCTGTACCCGTATAGGTTAAATCCAAGTTCGGATCAGCCATTACCCACTTGCTATAGTATTCCTGATTTTTGATCAGCTTGATGTAGTTAAATACCTCGTCTTTCGAACGGTTGATAGTGGTTTGAGAAGTAATGACAAATGTTTTCTTCATGATTAGTCCTGCTAATAAAAACAGTCCGATGATGGAAGCGATTACGACTAAAATAATTTGAAACATGGTTTTCTTTTTTAATTATTACGTGCAAAATGGCGGACTAAAAATAATTTTTTTGTTGGAATTAAAAAAAGAATATTTCAAATTCTAAAATAGTATCGTTTCGAATTCCCCAACCATTTCCAGTCATTACACGTTCTTGTATTAGATCAACAAAATACACTTATGAACAAAATAATTTTACTTTCCACTTTTATCACAGCCACTTTTCAGATGTACTCACAATATATCAATACCATAGTTGGGAATGGAAATGCCGGATTCTCAGGAGACAATGGTTTAGCGATTAATGCACAAATTGATACCCCAACTGATGTTGCAGCTGACAAAGTAGGTAATGTTTATTTAGTAGATAGAAATAATAATAGAATTCGAAAAGTTAATGGATCTGGAATAATTACAACCATAGCAGGTAATGGAACAAATGGATTTTCTGGAGACGGTGGTCAAGCAATTTCTGCAGCACTTAGTTTACCTCAAAGTATTACATTAGATTCTTCGGGAAATATCTATTTTCTGGATTATGGAAATGGCAGAATTAGAAAAATAAATACTTCAGGAATAATTACTACTATCGCTGGCAATGGTTTCCATGGATATACAGGAGATGGTGGAAATGCAACAGAGGCAACTTTTGGTAATGGTAACGGAATAGCAGCTGATAAAGCAGGTAATATCTTCATTGCTGATTTTGATAATTATGTAATTCGTAAAGTAAGTACAGAAGGAATTATTACTACAGTTGCAGGTAACGGATATTATGGGGATTCTGGTGATGGGGCCCCCGCAATTCATGCTCAACTTAATTTTCCAAACTGGGTTGCAGTAGATTTTCATGGAAATATTTATATCTCGGATATGAATAACAATAAAATTCGAAAAGTTAATTCAGTTGGAATAATAACCACCATTGCTGGTAATAATTTTGGTTCACCCGGTTATGCAGGTGATGGCGGACCTGCCACCTCAGCACTTTTATTTCAGCCTCAAGATGTTGCAGTTGATTCAACTGGAAATGTTTATTTTCAGGATGGATTAAATGATCGTATTAGGTATATCAATAACGAAGGTATAATTAATACTTGTGCCGGTAACGGAACTTTGGGGTACAGTGGTGATGGTGGATTGGCCACTTATGCCAATATTGCTGGCAGGTGTGGAATTAGTGTGGATAATAATTCTACGCACCTATCCCTATTGTGGATTATTTGCGGTATAGTTCTTTGAGATATAGTAAATAGAACCCTCGATAAATACACATTCATCGAGGGATATAACTTCACAATTATATGTTATTAGTTTTTCTTCCTGCAATTGCGCAC
>CAIUKX010000258.1 GCA_903899795.1 uncultured Flavobacteriales bacterium | reverse complement strand
CTTCCATGGTGTTGTAAAAAGCAAAAGATGCTCTTACGGTCCCCGGAATTTTATAAAAATCCATTAACGGCTGTGTACAGTGGTGACCAGTTCTTACCGCGATTCCTTGTTTGTCAAGTAAAGTGCCAATGTCAAACGGATGTAATCCTTCCACTACGAAGGAAACAACGCTCGTCTTGTTTTTTGCTTCTCCGATTATTTTTACACCTTCAAATGTGGTGAGTAAGTCTTGCGCATATTCTGCCAGTTCCTTTTCGTGCTTTTGAATGGCTTCCATGTCCTGACTTTTCAGAAATTCAATGGCTTTACCCAAACAAATGACACCCGCAATATGAGGAGTTCCCGCTTCAAATTTGTAAGGTAATTCATTGTATGTAGTTCTTTCAAAAGTAACTTTAGCAATCATATCGCCGCCACCCTGATAAGGAGGCATTGCATCTAAAAGCGCTTCTTTTCCATACAGAACTCCAACACCAGTTGGTCCAAATACTTTGTGACTTGAAAAAACAAAAAAATCGCAGTTCATATCCTGAACATCAATCGGTGTATGCTGGATACTTTGTGCACCATCCACCAAAATTTTGGCTCCGACTGCATGTGCTTTTTGAGCTAATAATTTCACAGGATTGATGGTTCCGAGTGCATTTGAAATATGGGTTACAGCCACCAATTTGGTTTTTTTCGATAACAAAGCATCGAATTCATCCAGGATCAATTCACCTTTCTTGTTAATAGGAGCAACTTTCAATATGCAGCCCTTCCGTTCACACAACATTTGCCACGGAACAATATTGGAATGATGTTCCATAGCGGTAATCAATATTTCATCGCCCGGAGATAAAAGTTCACCATACGAAAAAGCAACCAAGTTGATACCGTCTGTTGTTCCTTTTGTGAAAATTATTTCTTCGGGTTTTTCAGCATTCAAATAGGTTTGAATCGTCCTTCTGGAATCTTCATAGCCATTGGTAGCCTGCTGACTCATGTAATGAACACCGCGGTGAATATTCGCGTTGTCTTTTGAATAATAAAGATTGATGGCATCCAAAACCATTTGAGGTTTTTGAGAAGTTGCACCATTGTCAAAGTATATCAAATTCTTGCCGTAAATCAGCTGTCGTAGTGCCGGAAACTGCTCTCGAATTTCACGTACCCTGAATGTTTTTTTCTTTCCTTCCATCATACAAGTACAAAGATACAAATCCTTATTTTGAATCCTTCTAAATTAAAGAGGATTTATGTTATTTTTTTGGAGAGACCTAAGACCGCTTCGCTCAAAGATAAAAGACGCAAGACAGATGAAAGGTAAATCAAATGTGATAGTCAATAGGATTAAGGTATTTAAAATCGAGAAATATTCTTTAAAAATTTACCTTTTATGAGTCTTAAAGCCCAGCGGTCTTATGTCTTTGAGTCCCCCAATGAATTGGGGACGATCTTGCGTCTAATTAAACTTAATCGCTTTCACCGGATTTACTCTCGTGATCACATAACTTGGAATAATCAGCGCTAAAACGCATGTCACCAGCGTTCCGATATTGAGGAAAAGCCAATGCCAGAAATTGAGTTCGATCGGAACTTTGTTTAGGTAATAGACTTCGGGGTTCAAACTCATGATTCCGAATTGACTTTGCAGGTAACAAAAGCCGAGTCCGATAATATTGCCCCAAATCATTCCTTTTCCGATGAGGAAAGCCCCTTGGTAGAGGAAGATTTTGCGGATACTCCAATCGTTGGCTCCCATTGCTTTCATCATTCCGATGAAATTGGTTCTCACGAGGATCAATACCAATAGTGCTGATCCCATGTTGATGATGCCAATCATGATCATCAAAACAAGAATGATGATGACGTTCAAATCCAAAAATCCGAGCCAGACAAAAATGTCATTTTCATTGTCCATGATACTGGAAACTTTGAGTTCTTCCTGTTGTGCAGTGGGAATAAATTCAATTTTTTTCTTTAAGGATGAAATGATTTCAGGCAGTCGCTCCCAATCATCGACGGTGACTTCAAAGCCACTGACATAATTTTGGTAACTTCCTTTTCCCTCAGTTGACTCAAATTCCAGTGTTTTCTGTGAGCATTTCACGGAGAATTTGGTTCCTTTTTCGTTCAAATAATTTTTGACAACTTCTTTGTTCGCATTCAGTGGAATGTCACAATAGGAAAGTTTATCTCCCTTAATTTTGATAGACAAATAAGCAGTGTCGGGGATGCTGGTTTTTTCATTCTTTCCGTCAATATTAGACCAAAAATCGGAAGCAATCAGCCGAATGACAGTGTCTTTGGTTGGACAAAAAGAGTGACCGGTTGTTTCCGAATATCCTTTTCCCCAATCGAAGCGATAATTTCCATTTCCTCCAGTAACAGTTGCCCGAATTGTTAAAAAACCTTGATTCAAGGTGTCGTCAACCGTTATTGAAGCTTGAATCCCCCAATCGTTGAGTTGCTGAACGGCACGGATATCACTAACAACCACTTTTTTATCGAATTCTTCCAATCCAGTTTCATAGATTCCTGCGACTTTGAACAAGCGTTTTACGGGTTGGGATTTTACGAAAAAAGCACGAATTTCATCTCCCACTTTGAAATTCAAATCTCTGGCAATCCGGGAAGAAATCAATAATTCATTCGAGACCTCTGAAGTACGAAAGTTGGGAATTTTCCCTTTTACCAAATGGTCTTTGAAAAATTTCCAGTCGAAATGATCGCCCACTCCTTTGATAATTGCACCTTGAATTTCCTGTTGAATTTGTGTGGTATCTTTTCCATTGGAAAGTGTGTACGAAATATCATTTTTGTCCGATTGAAACAACACAGGTTTGTATGCTACATACTGAATATGGGAAATGCCGTCCATTTTTTCCAAATTAGGAAAAAAGGATTGGTTTTTGTATATTGGTTCTGACTCGTACACGCTTCCGTCACCTGCGCTCATAATGAATGCATGTGATCCGAAGCCAGAAACTTTTTGGCGTACTTCGTGTTGAAAACCAGTGACTACCGCAAGCGTAATCAAGTTAACAACAACTGCTAGTGCAATACTTAGGACAGAAATGCGAACAATAGGTCGGGAAACTTTGTTACCTTCGACCTCATTTTTGAGAATACGTTTGGATATGAAATATTCGAAAGACAATGAAAAATTATTTTGGGTACTAAAGTACGTAAAGCTTTTGTGCCTGAAAAGTATTTTATTGATTTTGATTTCTTCTTGTGCAATGATAACGGGAAATAAGCCTGAAACTGAGATCGAAAAGACGACCCGTCAAAAAATTGAATTCTCGGTTATTGATGATACTCCCGAATCTATCAAAGTTGAAAACACGGTTTATCATGCGGTCAATCAACCGACTTTAGGAGGTGCGCGGATGAATTTATATATCGACTCGTTGAAAGGCAAACGTGTAGCCATCGTCGGGAATCAAACCAGTGTGATCGGAACAACCCATTTAGTAGATACCTTACTCTCATTGGGAGTGAATATCCAAAAAGTATTTTCTCCGGAACACGGATTTAGGGGAGATGCTGATGCAGGTGAAAAGGTAGGGAGTTCCATCGATCAAAAAACAGGACTTCCACTCATTTCCTTATACGGAAAAAACAAAAAACCGACCAAAGAGCAATTGGCCGATATTGACATTGTGATCTATGACATACAAGATGTGGGTGTTCGATTCTATACGTACATTTCTACACTTCATTATGTAATGGAAGCCTGTGCGGAGCAGTATAAACCTTTGATTATATTGGACCGACCAAATCCGAACGGACATTACGTGGATGGGCCTGTATTGGAGATGTCCCAGAAATCGTTTGTCGGTATGGATCCGGTGCCGATTGTTTATGGGATGACGATTGGAGAATATGCGTTGATGGTCAATGGCGAATATTGGTTAAGCGACAGTTTGCAGTGTAATCTTTGGATAG
>CAIUKX010000257.1 GCA_903899795.1 uncultured Flavobacteriales bacterium | reverse complement strand
CCTTCATTACAACACCATTTTGGAATTTGATATTCATAGTTGAACTATTTTTCTCATCTAAAAGTTCATATATTTTAAAAGATAGGATTTCTGCGACTTCTCGTTCATCTGGAATAAGTTCCGGAAGATTCTTGTGGTAATATAAAAAAGGGTGTACCACAAAATTGCTGACAGGAATATATACTTGTGTTAATTTTCCGAGTAAGATTCCATTATTCATTGGGATTCCGATTTCTTCAGCCGTTTCTCTTCGCGCTGTATATTCCAAATGCGGATCATTCTCCTCTTTCTTTCCTCCTGGAAAAGCAATCTGACCGCTGTGGTTCCCTTCGTATTCAGGTCGTTGGATCAGGATGCATTCCAAATCGGGTGTTTGAGTATGAAGTATGACCGCTACAGCGCTTTCCCTAGCATCACTAGCATTTTTCAAAGCAAAACTGGATAAAGGTCGGTTGAGAGGTGCCATTTTCTCGTGTGAACTTTCTCCTGGAATTCCTTTTTCTAGTTCTTGGGATATTTTTGTAATGAAATGAATCGACATTTTATTTCTCGACTGAGGAAAGTATTTGTATAAAGTCGTCGTGTAAATAGCCCATGTTATTGGCTGGCCCAATCAATTGGAAAACGTAGTATTTATCACCAACTTTCATCGTAGAGGTGAAGTAGGTGGATTGTGAACCATCTTCATAGGTGGAACCTTCAACTACTTGAAAAACTCCTTTGTGACCGACTTTTTTGGGTAACGGTTTTTTGATGGAAGTAGCAGGTTTTGTTAGTGATTCTTCTCGTTTTGTGATGTAAAAATCATGAACTGCATTTAATTCATCGATTTCATTTTCGTAAACGAATTGGTATTGTTTTGCGTCATTTTTAGTGAAAGCTTCAATTGTGAAATATACGTTGAGGTCAAAAATGCGGCGGACATAACTATGGGATTTCAAGACATAAAAAGCGTTGTAATCCTTTTGAAATAAGTCCGATAGTTCAAAGTGAATTCCTTTGTAATAGCATTTTTTTAAATCCGGAAAATCCATATGATTGTCAGCCAATTTCTTTTGACTTGGTTGATAGTTGCTTGAAGGACAAGCGGTCAGGATAAAAACAGATAAAAATCCGAGGATGTATATAGTCGCTTTCATTGAGACGAATATAATGAAATTAAACATTAATTGATTATCTTTGCGGCACGATTTATTTAAAAACAACATAGCATGCAACTGTGGAATACATTAAGTAAAGAGGAATTAGAACAGCAATTGAGAGAGAGCGGATACAAATTTGTAACGGTTTCTTTTTATCAATATGCTCATATCAAAAATCCTCGTTTATTCAGAGATCATTTATTTTTAATGTGGTCAAAATTAGATGTCGTAGGTAGAACCTATGTCGCGAAGGAAGGAATCAATGCCCAGATGGCAATACCTATTCAAAATTTTCAGCAATTCAGAGACGAACTTTATGAAATTGATTTTCTCAATGGAATTCGATTGAATATTGCTGTGGATGATGCTGAAGCTGAATTTCCGTTTTTGAAACTGAAGGTAAAGGTGCGGGAAAAAATTCTGGCTGACGGTTTAAACGATGAAACATTTGACGTGACCAATAAAGGAATTCATTTGTCAGCAGAAGAATTTAACCAGTTGACCGATAAGGAAGATACGGTATTGATTGATTTTAGAAATCATTATGAGTCGGAAGTAGGTCACTTCAAAAATTCAATTCTTCCAGATGTTGATACGTTCAGAGAATCACTCCCATTTATTGAAGAGAAGTACTTGAAAGGAAACGAAGATAAAAATATAGTGATGTATTGTACTGGTGGGATTCGTTGTGAAAAAGCTTCGGCTTGGTTCAAACACAGAGGATTTACAAATGTTCATCAACTGGAAGGTGGAATCATCAAATATGCAAATGACTGCCGTGAGAAAGGATTGGAAAATAAATTCATCGGTAAGAATTTTGTTTTTGATGAGCGTCGCGGAGAACGGATTTCGGAGGATGTTATAGCGGTATGTCATCAATGCGGGTCACCAGCAGATACACATACGAATTGTTTGAATGCAGCTTGTCATTTATTGTTTATTCAATGTGATAGTTGTAAAGAAAGTCTGGAAAACTGCTGTTCAACCGAATGTATGGAAGTCAACCGTTTACCTGAGGATGTTCAGAAGGAATTAAGGAAAGGTGAAAACAAAAGCAACAAGATTTTCAAAAAAGGACGTTCGGAAAAATTACTCTTCAAAGTAAACCGATAAGTTTAGAAAGTTTCTGATTACTTTTATCCGGTCAACTTTAAATTAAATAAAGTGAATTTAGTTATCAATTGGGATGTAAGTCCAGAGATTATTGATGGATATAGAACTCCAAATCTTTATGGTTTGTTGTTTGTTTCCGGTTTGATCATCGGTTATTTTGTAATCAAAAGGATGTTCAAAAAAGAAAATGTCAAAGAGAATGTTCTGGATAAGTTGGTCATGTATGTCGTTATTGCGACAATTGTTGGAGCACGTTTAGGTCATGTACTTTTTTATGGGCCTTATTTCGATACACTCGATAGTTATGGAAATGTTACCGAAAGGGGGTATTTTTCACATCCTTTAGATATTATAAAAGTATGGGAAGGTGGATTAGCCAGTCACGGTGGAGCTATCGCTTTATTGATTGCGCTCTGGATCTTTACAAAAAAAGTTTCCTTCAAACCTTTTATGTGGGTTTTGGATAGATTATCAGCACCTATAGCCATTGCAGCATGTTTTATTCGACTAGGAAATCTTGTAAATTCGGAAATTGTGGGAGATGTTACAACAGTTCCGTGGGGTTTTCGTTTTATGTTCAACGATTGTACTAATCCTGGAGGTTGCTCGTGGAGTGAAATACCAGTACGTCACCCAGCTCAGTTATATGAAGCAATCTGCTATGTGATCATTTTTGCAGTTTTGATGTTTATGTATTGGAAACGTTCCGCATGGAGAAAGCCGGGACTTTTATTTGGAACATTCTTGATACTGCTATTTACAGCTCGATTTTTTGTTGAATTTATCAAATTGGGACAAACTGATCGTGATGCACATTTGGCATTGAATACAGGGCAAATGCTAAGTATTCCGTTTGTTTTAGCCGGAATTTATATCTTATTGAAGGCAATAAAGAAAACTCCGATAGAAGATAAAAGTCATTAACAAAAAAAAACGCTTCGAACTCCGAAGCGTTTTTTTATAGTATGATTTTGTCTAATTTGTAATTCAATCAATTATTCGATGCTGCAGGTTCTTCTAAGAATTCACCGCAACCTATATAGAACTGACCAGTTTCAGTAATCAAATAAGCTTTTCCGCGATTTAAACCTTCTCCCATGTCGTGAAAACAAGGGCAGCTTTCAGCGCTTTCAGGATCAAAGAACTCCATAACCAGTACAGCTGTTTTTCCAGAAGATCGGAAGAGAACACGTCTG
>CAIUKX010000256.1 GCA_903899795.1 uncultured Flavobacteriales bacterium | reverse complement strand
TGTTAATTTTGAATTTTGAATTATTGATAATAAACGCATACGACTAATTACTTTTTTAACTAATGGCTTTACTAGTCAAATGCTTTAAACGAATTATTACTCATTTCCAATAGTTTCTCATATTGTTCAGGAGTTAAATCCGAGTGATAATAATGAATCGGGTTGACTTTTTTTCCACCTTTTTCCACTTCATAGTGCAAATGCGGACCAACCGATTTCCCTGTCGATCCAACCAGCCCAATAATCATTCCCCGCCGAACCCGATCTCCTTTTTTCACCTTAAAAGCACTCAAATGAGCATAACGTGTCTTATAACCGAATCCATGATTGATCACTATACTTTCTCCATACCCCCAACTGCTCACTTCAATCAATTCAACAACACCATCACCAGTTGCATACACGTCTGTACCTATTTCCGCCGTAAAATCCATTCCGGTATGCATTTTTCTTGTTTTGTAGACCGGATCAATACGATAACCGTAACCGGAAGCCATCATTTTCAGATCCTTATTATTCACAGGTTGAATAGCCGGAATACTGGCAAGCATCTTTTCTTTATGTCGTGCTAAATCCAATAGCTCCCGAAACGAAAGACTTTGCTTATTCAATCGCTTTTCCAAATTATCCATCTTGATTGATGTGGATTTAAGCAAAGCCGAAGAACTTATTCCATCGAGATAAGCATACTTTTTCATCGCCTTTTTCAAACTTCTTTCAGACTTCAATTCGTTTGGCAATTCATCTGCATAAAGAGCAACTCTGTATAAATCCTGATCCCGTTTTTCGACATCATCCAACACATTGTTAACCAAATCCATTTCATTATTCAAACGTTCCAACTCCAACTTTTCCTTTTCCAATTCCCGCTTCAAGATTTTTTCTTTGGGAGAACTCATCTGACGTGTAAATACAAAGGATAACAAAAGTCCCGCAACGAGACTGGGGGCAATCCACAACAAAAGCTTGAGAATACGCATTCCTATCCCGACAGAAACTTCCTCATAGGATAAATTATTGGGATTGTATTTGTATTTGGTTTTTGACATTGTGTCGCGAAGATACAGATTTTCCAGATAAATGACTGTAGCACATCAGACTTAGAAGGTTTTTTTACTAATTTTCAGCTTCCTATTTTAGTCTTTTGTCTTTTGTCTTATAATCTTTCATCTAATTTTCGCTAAATTCGCACTTCAAATCATTTTACAATCAGTTAAACGTCACTCAATACATGAAACTGCAAGAAATACGCGAAGAATTCTTTCGTTTTTTTGAATCGAAAGGTCACACAATCGTTCCGTCAGCTCCTATGGTCGTTAAAAATGACCCTACGCTTATGTTTACCAATGCTGGAATGAATCAGTTCAAAGATATATTTCTCGGGAATCGTCGACCATTAAACAGAAGAGTTGCCAACTCCCAGAAATGTCTGAGAGTATCCGGTAAACATAATGATCTTGAGGAAGTTGGGCATGACACTTACCATCATACAATGTTCGAAATGCTTGGTAACTGGTCGTTTGGTGATTA
>CAIUKX010000255.1 GCA_903899795.1 uncultured Flavobacteriales bacterium | reverse complement strand
TCAATCTCTTTGATAGTTTCATTTATTTTTTCGATATCATCTCCTAGATCAGTATTTGAGTTATAAGCATCGTTAATGCTCCAAAACCAAATGACTATAGGAAAAATACACACTAAATAAATAACCCCATCTACATAAGATTTTTTAGCAAAGAGCATGGTGTAAACTAAATATAGTGACCCTGCAAACGCAATAAAAAATAAAAAGAATTTTCCGAAATGATTTTTTGTGAGTTGCCCTAATCCGCAAATAAAAAATGAGAGCAATGCTGGTATTCCATGTTTTTCGTTATTCATAATTTTAAATTTAATTGATTTAGTTTTTTTATCATGGATTATCCGCCTCCAGCACTTGCAACCAAAAGAAAAATGGTTACAATTCCTAAAAAACTATAAAGACCTATTTTCATATTACGAGTTTTCTTTTGTATTATTTTTTCACGCTCTAATTTCGCTATTTCATTTGCTTGTTCCTCTTTTTTTCTATTCTCGTTCATTTGTTCATAAGCAGTTTTAGGTAAAATTACAGATTCAAGCCACTTTATTAAGGAATTTGCATCTTCTATACTTAATCTTGTATATTTTGAAACATAATTATCAATTACATCAAGGTAAATTTCTTTACTGTTTTCCATAACATGTAACTCATAGTTTGCCCCTTTAAAACGAATTGACTTATTTGTACTTTTGGAAGAATCAATAAAGTTGATACAACCTTTTAGGTCTGAAACGAATTTATTTTTGTCTTTATTCTCCATAAACAAAACCCCTCCCAAATCTGTAATATTTTCATATTTAAGATTATTAAACACTAGTGTCCGATAAAACTTTTTCAAAAGCGGGATTTCCATAAAGGATTTCCCGCTTTTTAGTAATTTGGTTTTGCACAACACAAATTACATGAATAAAAGTAATTACTTTTTTGGACAATCAGTTTTCGGACAGCTGATTTCTTTGATAGACAATACGATCGTCAAAACTGTTTCTAATAAGCATATGTCAGATCATTATACCAAGAAGTTTGATACTTCAGACCATTTGATTAGTATGTTGTTTTCTACATTTGCTCATTGTTCTTCATTGCGTGAGGTAGCGGGATCAATGCTTGGTTTAAAAGGAAAAACGCAACATTTTCAGTTGAAAAACATTCCTTATAAAAGCACTTTAAGTGACGCAAATAAAAGGAGAAGTCATTTAGTATTTCAGGATATCTATTATTCTCTGCTCAAAGAATACCGACCAATTATCTCGGACAGCCGACAACAATACAGCTGGGAAAACAGGCTAGAGATTATTGATTCAAGCACTATTTCCTTGTTTAAAGACATTTTGAGTTGTGTTGGAAGACAACCTGTAAGTGGTAAACGAAAAGGTGGAATAAAGGTGCATACACAAATTAATCTTCATGAAAAAGTGCCTAAACTTATTTGGTTTTCAGCTGC
This sequence comes from uncultured Flavobacteriales bacterium, assembly GCA_903899795.1. Taxonomy (GTDB): domain Bacteria; phylum Bacteroidota; class Bacteroidia; order Flavobacteriales_D; family Crocinitomicaceae; genus CAIUKX01. The sequence goes on along the minus strand of CAIUKX010000255.1, from coordinate 3,520 downwards.
AACAACACATGACAAACAATTTTTAAAGCATTTACAACTCGAAAAAGGAAAGATCGCTGTTTTTGACAAAGGATATAATGATTACAAAACTTTTGATGAGTTTACTCAAAACGATATCTTTTTTGTTACTCGCTTAAAATCAAATGCATCTTATGAGTCTGTTACAGAAAATGATATTCCAATTTATATCGACAATGGTGTAATCAAAGATGAAATCATACGTGTAGATGTTAAAGAAAATGGTAAATATTGCAAAACAATCGAATTACGAAAAATTGCATATTGGGACGATGAAAATAAGCGCTGTTTTGAGTTTATAACCAATTTAAGAGGCATGAATGCTGGGCATATTGCTTTGATTTACAAAAAAAGATGGCAAATCGAATTACTATTTAAACAACTTAAACAAAATTTCCCACTCAAATATTTTCTTGGAGACAACGAAAACGCAATCAAAATACAGATTTGGTGTACTTTAATTGTCAATTTGTTACTCACAGTAATTCATAGGAAACTCAAGAGAAAATGGGCATTTTCAAATCTTTCCAGTTTTTGCAGACTTCATCTATTCAATTACATTCACTTAATGAAATTCTTAGAAAATCCTCAAAAAGATTGGCTAAAGGAACATAATTCACAACTTCAAATCAATTTTAATACAACTTAAAATGGGGGCTTACTTTTCAAAAGGTAGATAATGAATCAGAAAAATCAAGGCTTACAGAAAGAAATATGAATAATTTCGATTTTTATCGGACACTAGTGAAAATAAATTATAACAACAGAAAATCAATCCCTAGCCTTTTCGACCTAACATAATCCCCAAAATTAATTCGTGGCCTCCTGAACTATAGGTTTTAAATTTCGAAACTGAAAAATCATAAGAATAACCGAATTTAAAACGATTACTGATATTCATACCTATCATTCCAATTACAGCATCTTTGTTTCGATAAGAAACCGCAGCCCAAATGGCTTCTTTGTATTCTGCTTGAATTGTACCTTGAATCACAGGTGGACTTGGTTGCATATACTGCATTAAAAATGCCGGAGTAATTGTAAAATCACCATTTAAATGAATCTTCATTCCTCCAATAACACTATAGTGAATTTGTGGATCATAATTCGCTGTTCCAGATCCAAATTGCACCATGCCTCTCGTTAATTGATCCGCAGCGATACCAAAGAAAATATCTTTCGAATACAAATAGAGTCCAGCTCCTAAATTCATGATATTTGTATTTCCCATATTAGTTGTATAACTCGTATAGGTATTATCCAAACTAGGATTATTCACGATAGCTCTGTCTTGTAAAAAGGTATTTGAAGTAATCCCTAATTTGGTTCCAAATGATAAATTAAATCCTTTCACCAGCGGTAAATGTATTGCATAAGTACCTGAGAAATTAATTTTTCGAAAAGCACCATATTGATCCGCGATCATTTGAGTACCAACAGCATGCTTTAATTTCCCTGTTTTTATTTCTGGATTTTTAGCTAAACCTGTACTTAAGTGGAGACCTGGGTTATATTTTTCACGTGGGCCATTAGCTCCTAGTGGTGTCGAAACTGACACATAGGAAGTCATTGGAGCATTTGTAAAACCAACCCACTGCATTCTTCCACCTACCGTTGCATCTGTAAAATCATAGACACCAGCAGCACCTGGATTTACCAAAAACTGATTTCTCAAGTACTGACTATATTGCGGCATTTGCTGTGAATAAACAATTCCACCAAAAAAACAAACTCCGACTATTGTTTTTATTGTTCGTAACATCTTCTTTTATTTTAATATTATTGTTACTATACCTTTAGATACTTCTGTCTGATTATCATTGTATTCAATAATGAAATAATAAGAATCTACCGGCAATGCTTTTCCTTTGTACGTTCCGTCAAATGGATGGTTACTATAAACACCCGCTTCAGACTGATAAATTAATGAACCCCATCTATCATAGATAGAAACTGTGTTTCCTGGATAAATCAAATCAATGTTCGGTAAAATCCAAGTATCATTCATATTATCATTGTCAGGTGTAAATGCTGTTGGAATTTGTATTCCACATTTGTCGATACTGATAATAATCGAACTGACAGGTCCAGCACATCCGTTGAGTGTTTCCTGAACATAGTATGAGGTCACACCAAGATTCATCGCTGGCATATATGTACCTCCAACGTGTAATACATTCGAGAACGTAGAATCCAATGCCCAACTTAATATACCTCCAGATCCGTTAGCCGTCATATCAAACATTACCTGCTCATAGCAGTAACTAGAATCTCCACTTACAATAGGAGCCAGAGGGATTGGATTAACAGTAACAGTTGTTGTTGATGAACTCGTACATCCTCCGACTGTTATCGTGTAACTAATCAAACTTGTTCCTGAACTTAATCCAGTTACAACTCCATTTGAATCAATTGTCGCAATACCCGTTGATCCACTTGTCCAAACTCCTGATGGAGTTGAATCAAATAATCCTGTCGTGTCGTTTTGGCATACAATTGTAACTCCTGTGATTGGCATTACAGATACAGGCGCATTTACAGTAATCAAATAGGATTGAGTAGTAGTACATCCATTCGTGGTTACCGCGTAATCAATATTAGTGACACCAGCTGTAAGCCCTGACACTAAACCTGAAGGGTTCACTGTTGCTACTCCAGGTACTGTACTTAACCATGTTCCACCAACTGCAATATCAGACAATTGTGTCGTTGATCCTACACAAACCTCCGGATTACCAGTAATAGCAGGTACAATCGGTAAGGCATTTACAGTAACTACAAAAGATTGACTCGTTGTACATCCTGCAATTGTAACTGAATAACTCATCGTACTCGTTCCAGCACTTATTCCTATTACATTACCTAAATTATCAATAATAGCAGTTGCAGGTGAAGAACTATTCCATAATCCTGAAGGTGTAATATCTGAAAGTGTCATTGTATCAATTACACAAACTGTTGTAGGCCCTGTTATACCAGCAACAACTGGCATAGGATTAACAGTCATTGATTGACTTGCCGTACAACCTAGCACTGTTACACTATAATTAATTACACTTGTTCCTGCTGTTACACCTGTTACCACTCCTGAAGGACTAATAGTCGCTACGGCCGGTGTTGCACTTGACCATACTCCACCCGCTGTTGCATCAGATAATGGAGTTGTTCCACCAACGCAAACTGTATTACTTCCTGTAATAGCCGGAACTATTGGAAGCGGATTTACCGTTACAATTGTTGTTTGAGTCGTCGTACAACCTGCTACTGTTACATCGTAGGAAATAACACTCGTTCCGGCTGAAACACCTGTTACGACTCCTCCTGCACTGATCGTTGCTACGGCTGGAGTAGCACTCGACCATGTTCCACCTGCTGTCGCATCTGATAATGTTGTTGTTAATCCTACACAAACACTTGTCGTTCCTGTGATCGCAGCAACGACTGGCATTGCATTAACGGTTACTGTTGTTGTTTGAGTTGTGGTACAACCACTTACTGTTAC
>CAIUKX010000254.1 GCA_903899795.1 uncultured Flavobacteriales bacterium | reverse complement strand
CATTGCAAAGGTGAACATTTCATTTTTGGATTTCGTTATTGAATCGATTATGTTTTCGAGATTATTATCGACATCAATTGTATTTATATTGCGTTCTCTGCCTTGTTGTCGGTTCCCTATATTGATTACAGGCAAATGAAAAGATTGTGCTTCAATAATACCACTAGATGAATTTCCTAACATAAACTCAGCATATTTAAGAACGGAATAGTACCTTTTCTGCCCAAGATTTTCTATAAATTTTATGTTGGAATATTGTCTAGATAAAGAAATACAGGTTTCATTAATTTCAGAACCACCAGGATCAAAATTAGATGAAGTAATCAAAAATTGTAATTCTCCCATTTTTGAGTTTAATTCTTTGAAAAGTGAAACTAGAAACTCTGAAGTTATCGTATTGTGAATAGTTTCAGGATGAAAGGTGCAAATAACCAATGGTTTGTTATATTCTAAACCTAATTGAGTATATAAACTTGTTTTATCTAATAAATCGATAGAGAGTATACAATCTATTCCTGGTTCACCTGTTACTTCAATTCTCCATTCTTCTTCTCCCATTTTTAGTAAATTATTTTTACTGCTTTCAATTCCTGGGAAATGTAAATGTGACATTTTACTTATAGCATGACGGACTTGATTATCAATAGCTCCTTCTGTTACATCTCCACCTGAAATGTGGGCTATAGGGATATTCAATACAAGAGCAGTATTTGCAACGGGTAATAATTCAAATCTATCACCAACCAAAAGAAGAATATCGGGTCGATTTTGGGCAAGATATTCTCCCATCTGGAATTGTAATGTTGCCATTGAATTGGTAATTGCACTATTACTATCATCAACATGTAAAAATGGAAATATTTGTGCGATTTCAAAGCCATCATTTTGAATTTCTGAAATTGTATTTCCGTGTTGTTCCAATAAATGTGAGCCACCGACTAATAAATGTAACTTCAAATCAGGGTGAGATACAATTTTTTTGAGAAGAGGTACCATTACACCATATTCCGATCGAATTGATGTGAAAACAGCTATATCTTTTATTTTATTCAAAATGAATATCTTTTAATCTTAATGCTTCTCCCTTTGACAAATTTTTATTTATTGCTTTTCCAATTATGCGGTCGTAATCTTGTGAACTGAGATGATTTACTGGTCTTTTCATAACTAGATGATCATCAGTAAGTTTTTCTCCTGCAAGAATATCTTTATTAAGATAAATCCCTTTTTGGACAATCTTTTTTGTTTCGATTTCAGACACATGAGGTCGTTTTGTACCATCTCCCGCAATTGCTTTTTCGATATTTCTTATTTGGCGAACCAATTCTTTTAATTCTGTTGGATCAAGAGATGCTTTATGATCTGGACCAGCCAAAGATTTATCGATTGTATAATGTTTTTCAATGATCGTTGCACCTAAAGCAACAGCTGCTAGTGAAATTTCAATACCTTCTGTGTGATCAGAATAACCAATTGGAGCGTTAAAAACTGTTCCCAATGTATTCATTGCTTTTAAATTGATAGAATCTAAAGCTGCTGGATAATTGGAGGTGCAATGTAGAATGGAAACCGACGATGCACCCGATTCTAGCAATGTGTAATATGCTTTTTCGACTTCACCTATTGTTGACATTCCAGTAGAAAGAATTACCTTCTTTTTTTTCCCCCCAATTCT
>CAIUKX010000253.1 GCA_903899795.1 uncultured Flavobacteriales bacterium | reverse complement strand
TGTTAATTTTTTTATTTTACTTGTAATTAGATTGTTATATAATGATGAAAAGTTTATTGAATCCTAAATCAAGATGTAAATAGGTCGTTTTGTTAATTTAAATGTCAATTAATGAAAATAAAAAAGACTGTTCCCTTTCGACAACAGCCTTTTACCACCAACCAAAAATCAATCTTTTATTTATAGGGTAATCGTATGAGGAGTTCCGTTGATTGTTACTATTGCTTGGTCATCACAAGTACCACTTCCATAGTCAATAATTCTTGCAGGATGTCCGGCTGGAGTAATGGTAATTACACCACTTTCGAACCAATGACAGCTGAGTGCTCTCTTTAGTGCAGTATTGATTTCAGCTGTATAATTCGTACTTCCTGAAGAAGTTGTTTTTGTACCGTGAGAACTTCCAGTTATCAAGTAAACGTCATCATTCCAAACCAGTGTTGAGGATCCTTCTGTCCACTCACGTGTATGTGAAGCTACATGGGTAATTACATCTCCGTTTGTTTTTGTGATTTGTCCATCTACACTGATTGAAAATGTAATATTTCCTGCAGTATTTAAGCCATTATTTGTTACCGTTTTTGTACCTTCAACATGGTTGTCGTTTACATAATAGTTGTTGAAAGTAATTGTATGTGTCGAACCTGCGTCTCTGTAATGACCTGTATAGGTTACAATAATTTGACCTCTTCTGTTTTTACCATCGTTGCAAGTGCAGTTGGTTGTTCCAAAATCAATTGTCAGAACATGTGGCGTTGCAGTTGTATCGTTGGTGATTGTCGCACAACTTGATTTTTCAGAGGCAACATCGATTTTACCATTTCCATCGTAAGTTGGTGAATAAAACACCAATGTTCCTGTCGAAGCCTGATCAGCAATATTGTTTACATCATTATAAGTTGCATCAGCCAAATTGTGATCTGAAGCGATTGATGTGTCCGTTTCATTAGCAGTTGTTGTTGTATTGTCTTTTTTACAAGCAAATAAACTTAATCCGATGATTGATACTCCCATGAAGTATACTAATCCTTTTCCTGTTGTTTTCATAATCCAAAATTTTAAATTTACATACTGTTAATTATCTAACTTTTGTTCCGTTTTTTAATCAGACAGATGTAAATTCAAATAGTTTAATGGAAATGAAATAATATTTTGTTAAATTTATATAACAAACATTTTCAGATAGTTATATTGTTATTTTACGTAATCTTGTTTTTGAACGAGCATATATTGATCGTTTTCCAACTTCAAGTATCCTTGATCATAACAAAAGATATAGGCAGCACCTTTTTGTGTTTTATAGACGTTTGTATAGTAATGAAAATTGAATCCCTCTTCAGCCAATGTGATACCATCCACCGTAATTTTTCCCTTGGGATTTAATTCGGCTAAAATTCTTCTGTTTTTGCGCAGTATATTGTTGATTCTGCGGATGTATTTGGTAGAATCTTCATTCAGTCGGTTGTTGAACGTGTTTCTACAGTAATCCGAACAAAACTTCTGATCCTTACGACCGGAAAGTTTCTGATTACATTCTTGACAATGCCGTGGTTCCATTAACAATTATTAGTGATATTGACGGAGCAATGTTAACATTATTTAACAGCAAAAACAAGGGTGTCCGGCGAAACTTTAACAACTTTGTATGTTCAATTAACAATAACTATGTCAGATACCATAAATTCGAATCTCAATCCTGCTGAAGCATTGAGAATGTTGAGTGAGAAGATTAAACAAGAGAACTTTTTAATCTCGCGTTTGAAACAAGAAATATCTAACGTCATCGTTGGTCAGAATTACATGATTGATCGTTTGTTAATCGCACTTTTGGCGGATGGACATATTTTACTGGAAGGGGTTCCCGGACTGGCGAAAACCCTTGCTATTAAATCATTGTCGGAAGCAATAAGTGTGGACTTTAGCCGAATTCAATTTACTCCTGATTTGCTACCTGCTGACGTTACTGGAACACTGATGTACAGTCAGAAAACGGAAAGTTTTACAGTTAGAAAAGGTCCTGTTTTCTCCAATTTTGTATTGGCGGATGAGATCAACAGAGCTCCAGCGAAAGTGCAAAGTGCTTTGTTGGAAGCGATGCAGGAAAGGCAAATCACGATCGGTGACGAGACATATCAACTTCCTTCGCCTTTTTTAGTGATGGCTACAATGAATCCGATTGAACAGGAAGGAACGTATCCATTACCAGAAGCACAGGTAGATCGTTTCATGCTGAAAGTATTTTTGGATTATCCAACTAAAGAAGAAGAGCGCTTGATCATTCGTTCGAATGTTCGGTCGGAAGGTTTGAGCAAAATCAATAAAATTCTTTCACCGGAAGATATTATCCGTTCGCGTGAATTGGTTCGACAAGTGTATTTGGATGAAAAAATCGAGCAATATATCGTTGATATCGTTTATGCGACAAGAACTCCCACCAATTATGGCTTAGGATTTTTAGAACCGATGATTTCATTTGGATGTTCACCGAGAGCAAGTATCAATTTGGCATTGGCAGCAAAAGCATATGCATTTTTGCAAGGGAGAGCATTTGTTATTCCAGAGGACGTTCGGGCAATTGCACCGGATGTAATGCGCCACCGTATGGGATTGACATACGAAGCGGAAGCAGAGAAAATATCAGCGACCGATGTGGTTGCTAAAATTGTTGGAAAAGTCGAAGTTCCTTGAGAATGTTTGATGTTGAAGGGATTTATAAAAACTAATATCTATTGCCTGGTCACCAATGACTAAAATAAAATGAATACAAGCGACCTTTTAAGGAAAATACAACGACTTGAGATCAAGACAAAGGGCTTGACTCGACAAGTATTTTCGGGTGAATATCATTCGGCTTTCAAAGGACGTGGTATGGCTTTCAGTGAGGTACGCGACTATCATATCGGCGATGAAGTAAGAACTATTGATTGGAATGTAACAGCCCGTTTCAATGCTCCTTTTGTGAAAATTTTTGAGGAGGAACGAGAACTTTCTGTTATGCTGATTATTGATATTTCAGGTTCGGAAGAATTTGGTACAATTGAAAAGACAAAAAAAGATTTGGCACTGGAAATTGCTGCAGTACTAGCTTTTTCAGCGATTTCCAACAACGATAAGGTAGGAGCTATTTTTGTTTCCGATCATGTGGAGAAATACATTGCTCCTGATAAAGGAAGAAAGCACGCCTTGATCATCCTTCGTGAATTAATAGAATATAAACCAAAAAGTAAGGGTACCAATCTGAATGAAGCGTTGAAGTTTTTTAGAAATACGCAGAAAAAAAGAAGTATCTCCTTTGTTATCAGTGATTTTATTGACTCAAACGATTTCATGGAAGGTTTGAAAGTCAGCAAGAAAAAACACGATATGGTGGCTATTCGACTGAATGACAAGGCCGAGTTTGAATTACCGAAAATGGGATTAGTCCAGTTGTTTAATGCCGAAACCGGAGTAAAAACATGGGTGGACACCAATTCAGAATCTGTTCGTCAAAGGTATATGGATGACTTTAAGAAAGCGGAAAATCGCCTGTTTCATGATTTTAAAAAATCGGGGATTGATTTTGCTTCCATTTCCACACAAGATAATTTTATTCAACCCTTAATGAAGTTATTTCAACAAAGAGGAAGATGAAAACAAGAATCTCCATAGCATTTATTTTTGTTTTGTTCAGTTCATTTGGACAACAAGGGCAGACCGTTCTTGAAAAAAGTAAAATGCTGGTTGGAGAAAAGGTGTTGCTGACTTATCGCTTCGAAGTGAAATCGAAGTCAATGGTAGCTTTTAAGCCGTTTCAAACAGCAATTCCAGTAAAACGTTATGTTTCCAATAGTGTTTTAGGATCGAAAGATCAGATCGAATTGGAAATATTGACTCCTTTTTCAGATACGATTTTGGATGTGAAAGGAAAAAAAGAGTGGTTTGGGACTTATGAACTTACAGCC
>CAIUKX010000252.1 GCA_903899795.1 uncultured Flavobacteriales bacterium | reverse complement strand
TTGTTATTGGATTTTGTTGTTTTGATATTATAATTTTATTTTGTCTAGTCGATACTTCATTGCTATTCGAACATCTTCATCTGTTGAATTTTCAGCTAAATCTTTTATTGTTTGGATTGCTTCTATTGTCCCAATACTTCTCAATGCATGCCCGCATTGACTAATAAATTGTCCAGTTCCAGTTCCATATGACTCTAAATAGTCATATTTCTGCTGAATTGCTATTTTTATCACATCTACACTTGAAGGTTCTTTTCTTTGTTGCAGGTCATGTATAATATCCTCATATCTTGTATGCCATGGTTCTAAAATTAAAATATGAATCAGATCTATGAATTCATTTTTGTCTTCTAATAACCAAAGTAATGTTAAACCGTATTCAACTTCATCACTTTTTCTGTTTGTGATAATATCTTCTATGATTTTTCTAATTTCGAAAGACTTTTTCTCTATTGAGAAAGGGAGTCTTGAAATCAATTCTTCTTTTGTGATTTTTTGTAATTCAAAATCTAGAATATCTTGCTTTAGTTTTTCGGTCATACAATATTAGATTTATAATCTCAGTAACACTAATGAAATAGACGTTTACTATTTTTTTATAGATGAGAGTAGTAGATTTTTAGATTGATTTTGAATATCTGAATATCAAAATTACATCTAATCACAATCTTCTGGTATTTTACCACAGGCTTGTGCATCATACTCACGAGCATTTTCATTTTACTTACACATACAAGAAAGTTATTCTTTGGCAATCTAATCTTACTTTGCTTCATTGTTAATATCACATTACCGCAACTTAGTGAACTTTGTGCATTCTCCACGTTCTTTGCAGTTAAAAAAACGAGCAGTACAAAAATGCATACCTTACGTCAGTACAAAATTCAAAATCTAACAAAGCATTTACCCTTAAATTATTTTCAGTTTTCAGGCTTTTTGTCTTTTGTCTAAAAGTCATATATCCAACGTCTAAAAAACGTATATTTGTTAACATCAAAAACGAGTAAATGTCATCACAAACAATTTTGATTTTAATCGTCATCGGTTTACTGGCCGGTGCATTGAGTGGATTCGTTGGAGTAGGAGGCGGGGTCATCATCGTGCCTGCATTGGTCTACTTTTTTAATCTCACACAACATCAGTCACAAGGTACCAGTTTGTTCATATTGCTTCTCCCAGTTGGAATCCTGGCAGTGATGAACTATGCGAAATCCGGTAATATCAATTGGAACTACGGAATTATTATAGCCCTTACCTTTTTTGTAGGAAGTTATTTTGGTTCCAAACTCGCACTTCGCCTGTCACCGTCCGTTGTAAAACTAGCTTTCGGACTTTTTATGGCATTTGTGTCCTATAAAATGATTGTTTCCGGTTATAACGCCCTCTCCAATGAAAAATAATATGCAGGATTTTATTCTTCAAAAATCGAATGAACTTTTTGAAAAAGTGAAAGGCTACCGCGAACACATGCACCGCTATCCCGAACTTTCCTACAAAGAATTCAATACCATGAAATTTGTTTCTCAAACCTTGACAAATCTAGGGATAGAGCATCGAACAGGTGTTGGAGAAACAGGAGTTGTGGCCTTGATCAAAGGAGATCACCATTATGAAAATCAACCCTGCGTCGGACTTCGCTCAGATTTAGATGCATTGCCGATTTTGGAAGATAACGATGTTCCCTATAAATCAACCGTAGAAGGTGTTATGCATGCCTGCGGACACGATGTGCATACCGCTATTTTGTTGGGCGTTGCCGAAATCTTGTACGAGATTCGAAGCGAATTACCGCAACCGGTGAAATTGATTTTTCAGCCTGGCGAAGAAAAGAATCCCGGAGGGGCAACCTATATGATTCGTGATGGTGTACTGCACAATCCGGAGGTGGAAGCGCTATATGCATTGCATGTATTTCCGGATATGGTGACAGGCAATGTTGGTTTCCGTGAAGGAATTTACATGGCTTCCTGCGATGAAATTTACATTACATTTCATGGAAAAGGCGGACATGGAGCGACACCTCACAACACCATTGATCCGATTATGATCGGTGCAAACTTTTTGACGACAGTTCAGCAAATTGTCAGCAGAAAATGCGATCCGACCATTCCATGCGTTTTGACTTTCGGACATTTTGAAGGGTTGGGAGCAACCAATGTAATTCCTTCGAAAGTTCATTTGAAAGGAACGTTCAGAACCTTGAATGAAAGTTGGAGAAAAGAAGCACTTGAACTGGTTCAAAGCTATGCGAAACACATGGCTGAATTAGCAGGTGGAACAGCAGAAATAGAAATTAGTAAAGGTTACCCTTACCTCGAAAACAGTCCTGAATTAACTTCCGGATTAAAAAACAAAGCGGTTGAATTTTTAGGAGCAGACCACGTGGAGGAATTGCCGATTCGAATGACTTCAGAAGATTTTGCCTATTATTCACAGGAAATTCCGGTTTGTTTTTTCCGTTTGGGAGTGCGAAACGAAGCAAAAGGGATTGTTTACGGTGTACATCATCCGAAGTTTGATATCGATGCCAAGGCGCTTGTAACAGGAATTCAAATGATGGTTTTAGCAGTAATGTAATTGTACGATGAGGTTATTAATTCTTTCCCTGATTATTTTTGTAGTGGCTGGATGTTCCAAAAAACAGTTGGCAGTCAATAAACTCAATGGCGAATGGACCATCGTGAGTTACCAGCAAACACACGCAAACGGACTCGTTTTTGATGTGGCATCAGAAGGAACCTTCGCTTTCAATAGATATCCATGTCGTAAAGTGAACAACGGAAGCTTTGGATATTTTCAATCCTGCACCGATAACAATCAGACAACAACAGTGAACTGTACCGGAAACTATTCCTTGACCAAGAATGCGAAAGACATCAATGTCAACATCATTTATTCTGACGGAAGCATTGAACCGCGTGACTACTCCATTAACATCCTTACCACCACAGATCTGAAAATGTCGGTGACCTTCAATGATCTTATTCACACATACGTTTTAAAGAAAAAGAAATAATTTTATCAACTCACTTTAAAAGTCTTGAATTATCCAGCTATTTCCTAGTCTTAAGAGAAGTTTAGATACTCTTTTTCATCGAAGCTGTCATCAATTGCGCCTAGGCAAACCCTTTCGGGACCCAAACTTCGTAAGATGCGAAAGATATTTCTAGTGTTTGAGTCCGCAGGACGAGTTTAGAAATATCCGCATCGAGAAGCTTTTGGGTGAAAGTCTTTGCCAAGCGCTTGATTTTTGGTACTTTTCATCAAGGAAAAGTACAAGAAAAAACAACCTTTCTTCAACTTTTATATTCAACGTGGATTTTTGATTCGCTTTCGTGAAACATTTGTGTAATGATTCCGAAGTACTATATCACTTAATCTTTCAGCAAATATTCATGAAACACCGATAACTGAACTTCGTTTTCGACTTCAATCCCTTTATTTTTAGTGTTTCTGACGGAACCGATTCTTCTTCTAAAGGAAGAAAGCACATATTCATTGGCTTCTTTTCCCAAAGGATTTCCACTGTTTTGTACCAATAGTTTTGCTGTTGAATCGATCAATGATTTACAAAGTGTGCGGTTGTCTCTTTTTAAATGAATTTTTATCAAAACCAATCGTGAAAAGATGGTGAAAAAATATTGGGTGGTATACAAAATAGGATTCAATAATTTGATAGATCGTTTGTGATCACCTTTGTGTTCGAAAAGTACCGCATTCAAAAAATCTTCCATGATGACACCTGTACCTTTGAAGAAAAGATGATTTTCTTCCAGCATTTTTTCTGCTGTTTCGATTTTTCCATCTACGATGTGAAGAAGGATATAGTAGAAAAGTGTATTGTTATTGATGATCGAAAAACCTTCGTCGCTTTTCAAAATTTCTTCCGAAAGACGCATCAGATCGTTCACTTTTTTTCCCGAAAAGAAGCTCAGTCGCAGTTCCAGAAAACGAATCCGGCGATCTAGTTCATAATAGCTGTTCGTGCGTTCTTCGATTTCGCTTAACAGTGCTTTTGCCTTTTCAAAATAACCGTCCCGAAGCAGGTCGTCATCGTAATTTAATTTTGCCAATGAAAAAAACAAAGAAACCCGGTTAATAGGAGTTTTTTCACTTTCTAACACAGCTAAAATAGACTCAGCGATTTCCAGTTTTCGTTCACGGACAATACTGTTTTTTTCAAGGTAAACATTCGAAATGTTGTTGAAGTATTCCGTTCTTTTTTGTCGGTTGGTGGCTTCTAAAACCTCAATGTATTCTTCGTTTAGCTGCAAGGCTCGCTCTAAATCTTTGTCCGATTGAGAGGCATAACTCATCCGAATCATTCCCTTTAAACTCATCAAATGATAGTAAGTTTCCTCTTCTTCAATCGATTTGACATGCGCTTTGTTGTAGTAACGGCTCAATAAATTTAAGTTTCCGCTTTTTTCCAAAGCATAAGCAAGCAAGACATTTTTCGCACTGGAATTCTTGTCCAAAAAAGTTTCAAGAATGACTTCTTCCAGTTGTTCACAAAAGAAATCAACACAGCGCCTGATTTTCAGGCCTTGCTCTTTCATACTGACATTCGGCCACATTTTCGTGACTTCTTTTTCCAGTAATTGATTCAATTCTTCCAGGCTCATTTCTTTTTTGCGGAGGATCAATTTGAAAATGTTGTATCGCTTGTCTGAACTGCTATTACACTTGAAATCCAGCAATTTCATTTGAGAAATTGTCATGACATCCAATAGATCGTGTAATTTTTGTCCAACCATTTGAGGAGAATTTGAAGCCTAAGATACTTTATTAGAAGTAAGACTGCAAGACAAAAGACACAAGACTCAGGATTGGTGAATCTAACGAGATAGTCAATTGGAAAAATGATAACATTAAATCGGAGGAAATACTCTGAGGAGTTACCTGACTATAGTCTTTGAGCGAAGCGGTCTAATGTCTTTGAGTCCCCAATTAATTGGGGACGGTCTTGCGTCTTTAAGTCTTATATCTACAAAACAAATCCGTCAATACAATCGCTGTCACAGCTTCAATCACTACCGGAGCGCGAAGCGCAATGCACAAATCGTGTCTTCCTTTGATTTGAAAATCACCTATTTCTTTTGATTCCAGGTTGATTGATCGCTGAACTTTCGGTGTACTGGAAGTAGGTTTGATGACCGTTTTAAAGATCAGTTCATTGCCATTGGTGATTCCGCCTACTATTCCTCCTGCGTGATTGGTTTCTGTTGTTCCTTCAACGTCAATCAACACATCATTGTGCTCCGAACCGTACATTTTAGCGGCAGCGAATCCAGCTCCGAATTCTATTCCCTTTACTGCCGGAACTGCAAATACGGCATGAGCGATCACAGATTCAACAGAATCGAAAAAGGGTTCACCCAGTCCGATTGGAATACCGGAAACCTTACATTGAATGATCCCGCCTATACTATCCTGCAGTTGAATCGCTTTGTCCAACGCTTTTTCAATAGAGGATTCACCACCCGCTTCGATCAATTCGGCGTGAATGTTCATAAAAGGGATTACTTTTTTGGCGACTACACCTGCAGCAACCAATAGTACAGTCAACCGGCCGGAGAAATGTCCGCCGCCTCGGTAATCTTCAAATCCTTTGAATTTTTTGCTTGCAACAAAATCAGCATGACCTGGTCGTGGTGTAGCCCTTAAAGAAGCGTAATCTTTGGAAATTGTATTGTTGTTTTCAAAAAGTATAGTTAGGGGAGCTCCTGTTGTATGTACGTTGAAAACACCACTGGACAAAATCGGATAATCACTTTCCACACGCGGAGTCGTTCCTTTTTCTCCCGGTTTTCTACGGTTGATATCTTCCGTAAAATCATCTTCCGTCAGTTGAATTCCCGGAGGAACTCCATCGATAATGATCCCTATTGTTTTTCCATGCGATTCTCCGAAAAGAGAAACCCGAAACAATGTTCCAAATGAATTCATTCTGTATTAATTGTATTGAATTTGAGTAAAATGTTCGAAGAAAGCAGGGTAAGATTTACTAATCGCCTGCGCACCTTCTATTGTCACCGGTCCGTCGGATTTCAAAGCGGCAACCGCACATGCCATCGCAATTCTGTGATCACCGTGTGAATGAACCGTGGAAGTATTGCTTTTATCGATTCCCTTGATGAACATTTCATCGCCTTCGATCACAATCAATGCTCCCATTTTTCCTAATTCTTCCTGAATGGCAACTGCTCTGTTACTTTCCTTATTGATCAAACGCTTTACTCCTTTGATGGTACTTACTCCTTTGGCGAATGTTGCCAGAACAGCTAATGGAGGAAATAAATCTGGACAATGTGTTGCATCGAATTTGAACGATTTGTTGTCCTTTTTTTCAATGGAAATGGTGTTTTCAAAAAGGGTTATCTGGGCACCGAAATCGCTCAAAGCATTGATGATTTTTTTATCAGCCTGCGAAGAATTAATGTCCAGGTTTTCGATCGTAATTGAACCCGAAATGGCTGCTGCCACCAAAAGAAACGAAGCGCTACTCCAATCACCTTCCACCGATAGGGAAGTGGTATCCAATTGATATGGTCCGTCGAAATAAAGCGTATCGTTTTGAAATGGAATTTCAATGCCGAATTTTTTCAACACTTCCAACGTCAATTCGATATATGGAATACTCGTCGGATTTTCAATTTTGATTTGAACTTTTCCCGTCTTTTCTGATGCTACAAACGCGTAAATCAATCCTGTGATAAATTGTGAACTTAGAGATCCGTCAATTGTACAATCGCACGGCATTATCGGCCCTTGAATATGGAAAGGCAAATGACCGTTTTGAGATTCGAATTGCACATTCAATTGGTGCATTACCTGATCGAAAAAGTACATCGGGCGACTCAATAAAGTTCCTTTTGCTTCCATTCGTACAGTGGATGAATTGACTGCCAAAAGAGGCGTAAACATTCGGGCAGATAATCCCGATTCACCGCAATTAACCGAAAGATCATTGCGAATTATTCCTTTACTTGAAATACGCAAACATGTATTGGAAACCCTTTCCACTTTCGCTCCAGCCTGCTGAATAATATCCAGGGCAGCATTTTCGTCGTCTGAATTTCCGAAGTTTTCTACAAATGTATCTCCGTTGACCAATAGTGCAGCGGCATACGTTCTTTGTCCGTAACTTTTGGAAGCCGGTATTTTTATTGTTCCCCTAACTCCTTGCGAAGGATTAATTATTTGATCCATCTAGTAATTTCTTTAAGTCTTTTTTGATATCCGTAAATGAGATGGTTTTTATTTCCGATTCTCCTATCGATTGCAGCAAAATGAAGTCGATAGATTCTCCCTTTTTCTTTTTATCGTTTGCAATCAACGCCATAACTGCATTTGTTTCAGCCTCAGCAGTGACAGGCAATTCGTATTTTTGAAGGAGTTTCGAAATTCGAGTCACATCATCCTTTTGCAGCCCGGTTTTGGTAGTCGAAAGTTGTGAAGCGACAACCATTCCTATACTTACTGCATAACCGTGTTTTAACTCCAAATCTTTCTCAATGGCATGGCCTACCGTATGTCCAAAATTTAATGTCTTACGGATAGAGAAATCATTCGGATCTTTCGAAATAATTTTAGCTTTGATCATCAAGCATTTTTGAATGATCATCTGTAATGCAACCGGCGATTTCACAAAATATTCCAGGTCATATTTTTCTAAGTAATCGAATAGTTCGCTGTCGCAAATGCATCCGTATTTGATTACTTCTGCAAATCCATTGGCAAATTCTTCTCTCGGCAATGATTTGAAAAATTGATAATCGTATAAGAGCCAATCCGGCTGACAAATCGTTCCGATCGTATTCTTGATAGTTCCAGTATTCACCCCGTTTTTTCCACCGATAGCGGCATCCACAGCTGCTAAAACCGTTGTAGGAACAAATCCAAATGGAATTCCACGCTTGTAGATAGAAGCAACAAAACCGGTTAGATCAGAAATGACTCCACCACCAACACCAATGAGAATCGAGTTTTTATCGGCACCAAGATGTAATAATTGTTCAATAATTTCCTGACTTTTTTCCAAGGTTTTTGATTCTTCGCTTCCGTTGACAACGATAACCGTACCCGCATTATCAAACGCTTGAGTATGATACTCATAAACATTGCTGTCCACGATCAAAATCATCTGGTTGTATTTTCTGGAAACCTTGGAAATACTTCGAAAACTAAAATTGAATAGAACTTTCGTTTTCTTACTTGTTTTAACCTTGATGATCATGATTTCTGAATATTTAATGAATCCTGAATTCTAATACTTTCAATGTGAACAGCTTCCATGTAAGAAGTAACAAATGCCTGCCCTAAGTTCAAATGATCTGCTTTCTTGATCATTCTCTCCAAAATTTCATTCCATCTCGAAGATTGTAAAACCGTTACATCGTTTTGAATTTTGATTTCCCCGATTTTTCGCGCAACATTCATACGATTGGCAATCAAGGTCAAAAGTTCATCATCGAAGCAATCGATTTGTGCTCTCAAGTGATTAAGTTCTTCAACAAAATCTTTTTTCCCGGTTGTCGTGGTTTTGAATACCAAGGTATCGATCAACGTATCCAATTGAGCAGGAGTAACCTGTTGATCTTTATCCGTCAAAGCAACACTCGGATCACAGTGCGATTCAATGATTAAACCACTATATGCCAAGTCGATACTTTTTTGAGCGATTTCAAGTAAAGTATCCCGTTTTCCACAGATGTGAGAAGGATCACAAATCATTGGTAAATTTGGGAACAAACGTTTCATTTCGATTGGAATCTGCCACAAAGGAGCATTTCTGTATTCCGAACTTCCGTAAGAAGAGAATCCTCTGTGAATTAATCCGATGTTTTCAATTCCTGCTTTTTGCAGACGTTCGATCGCTCCAATCCATAATTTAATATCAGGATTCACTGGATTTTTAATCAAAACTGTTTGATTGGTTCCTTTCAATGCATCAGCAATGTTTTGGATACTGAAGGGATTTACCGTGGTTCTGGCTCCAATCCACAATACATCCGTGTCGAAACTGATTGCGTCTTCCACGTGTTTGCTTGTCGCTACTTCAACAGCCGTTGGAAGTCCTGTCAATTGTTTTGCTTTCAATAACCAGGATAAACCTTTCACACCTGCGCCTTCGAATCCGCCCGGATTGGTGCGTGGCTTCCAGACACCTGCGCGCAGGATGTCTACTTTTCCCAAGGCTTTCAGTTCCAAAGCGGTTTGAATCAGTTGTTCTTCGCTTTCTGCGCTGCAGGGACCTGCAATCAGCAAGTTATTTTTCTTGATTAATTCGGCAATTGCCTTGTCTTTTGTTTCAACGATTGTTTCCATATTAATTTTAGAATTAGAGGGAATTTCTCCCTTGTAATTTATACTACTAGTTTTTCACCTTTGTAAATGCCTAGAACTTTGAGTGATTTTACTTTCGATTCGAGACCTAAGATTGTGTTTTCGAAATTGGCTTTGCTGTCGAATTCAA
>CAIUKX010000251.1 GCA_903899795.1 uncultured Flavobacteriales bacterium | reverse complement strand
CCTAAGATCACCATCACCTCTTTTGCATCCAACAAGACCGTTTTACCTTTTTCGATCTGTTCAGGTGTTGGATTGGGATTTGGGTTGACTCCGTGAATACTTTTAAATCTTGCGAACTCTCGATTAAGTTCTGCTAACTGAGTTTTTAAGCTGTCTACCTCATTTGAAAGACTATTAACAGCTAACTGCAACAATTTTGTTTCCATACTAATTTAATTTAAGGGTTTAACTTTGATTTGTGATTGATTTACTTTTTTATTTGGTTGTGATTCTTCTTTTTTTTCCTACTCTACTCTGATTAAAGCATCCAGTATCTCATGGAGTTTATAATAAACCCGTCCTCCCAATTGATAACATTTGAGTGTTCCATCCTTTGACCATTTCCGAAGGGTTGGAAAACTGATCGAAAGATATTCCTTTGTCTCTTCTCTGGACATCAATACTTCTGCTACTGCTAGTTGTTGATTGGGAGCGTGAATTTTAGCTTCGTTCAAGAATTGTTGTTTACTATTCTTTGTATTCTTCTCCTGGTGATTTCTATTTGTTTTCATTTTTCTTTTGATTTAAGGGTTTGTGCAATAAATATTCTTGTTTCAGGTATGATTTCGGGGTGATCTCCTAACATTAAGGTTGTTCCCATGAGTTTTTGGAATGTTTCATTGGGAAGCTTTTCTTTTAGTTCTCTCAATATGGTAAGTGTTTTTTGAGTGACTTCATCCATTGATTCAACATTAGTACTGGAACAGGATTCTTTTTGTTCACTTTGAATTGGTGTGTTTGGTTGCTGTTGCTCAACTTCTGATGTTTGTCCGTTCAATGGTTTAGTTTCAATTGTAGTTTGAGTTTCTACGGGTTGTCCTCCTTGTTGGATCAATTTAGCTTGCTGTATCATTTGGGTTACACCCGAAATCATAGAACCGTTTCTTAATTCACCTTCCAATTGACTGACACGTTCCTTTAACTCCCTTGTTTTCTCTTTATACCTTACAACACTATTTTTTAAGGTTATCAACTCAAATTCTGCTTTTTGTTTCTTTAATGCTTCTTCAATTTTTTGTTCAACACTCAATGCAGGATAATTTTCAGTGTTTTCACTTTTTTGATTTCGCAGGAACTCAAAACAATCGTATCGGTTGGATTTTCCTTTGTAGAGTTGAAAACGAATAACTTCCGTCGTTGAAACAATAAAATTTTGAAAGAGAAAGAAGTTTTCTAATGAATTCGTTCGGGGAAACAATGTTTCACCATCTACACGAATATCATATTCAAAATAGATTCCGTTTTTTTGTTTTAACTGCAATCGATGGAATACCTGATCGATTCCACTTGATGAATAGGCGCATGACTTAATCATAGGGATTTGATTTAAGAGTGGATAAATAATTGAATGTTGATTTATGATTTTATGGCTGACTAGAATAACTAACTAATAGAACTACAATCAAATCTTACAATAGTGAGTAATCCAGTTCATCGTCATCAAACTTGATATTATCATAAAGATCGAGATAATAGGGATCAAAATCATCATTTTTATCGGCAGTGGTTTGAGTTGAGCCTAAAGAATCAAATGCTTTATCTGTCGTGTTTATTGAATCCTTAGATACTGAATCTTTAGATGTGTTATTCTGCTCCTTTTCCACTTTCGTTCCTTTCGAGTTATCAT
The DNA here is from genome assembly GCA_903899795.1 of uncultured Flavobacteriales bacterium. Lineage (GTDB taxonomy): Bacteria > Bacteroidota > Bacteroidia > Flavobacteriales_D > Crocinitomicaceae > CAIUKX01. Next base: position 3,498 of record CAIUKX010000251.1, on the reverse strand, counting down.
TATCAAAAAAATCTAAACTTGAAAGATCAACATTTTTTACATCCCTGACAGAAACATCCGCTACTTGTTTTTTATCTTCTATCGGTTCTATCGCTTTTGGTTTAGTTTCAGCATCTAATAATTCTTTTTTCTTGGATTCAGGTTCTTTGTTTAGAAAACATTTTAACCAGTCGTCCTGTATTCCATTAAAACGACTTTTAACTGTCGAATCTTCACTTCTATATTCATTCACCTTTGCCATACCGTGAACCATTGTTCCAATACCTACCGCTCTCATTAATCCTGATTGATCACCCATATAGTGACCTGAAAAATTAATTGCTCCACCAACCAAAGGGGCAAATTTACCCGTGATAGCACTTATAGTTGGAGCAATTAATAAACAGGCTACCGTATCGACAAGCGTTTTTATCATTGAATTTCCGACATTGCTTTTGGTTTCCATTTTATTCAATTTCTCCAGAGGATTAAACTTTGATGTGGATTCCACACCGTTTAATTGCGCTAGATACCTTTTTCGTTTATTTTCCTTTTTCATCTTCTTTTTCTCATTTTTTGATTCAACATCATTTTCTTCTTCTTCGTCTTGTTCTTCAAACTCATCCTCATCTTCAAATTCGTCATCATCAAATTCATCTTCGCTCTCGTCTTCGTCGTCATCCAAATCGTCATCGTCGTAATACTCATCATCGAACTCTTTACATTCGTTCATGGTTTTTTTTTCGATTTTTGAGTACTCTTTGTCCGACATCTCTTTTTGATCATTAAACTTTCCTTTTTTCATCTTTTCAAATTTTACTGGTTAAGCTTCTATTTGTCTTAAACTTGTTTCTCTACGAATATACACCCGTTTTAGGGCGTTGGGGGGCGTCTTGGTCTCCCAATGATTTGCAGAAAATGAAAAAAATATGATTATTCGGAGATTTTGAGCTAAAAAGCGGATTTGTTCGGAGTTTGATCTAAAAAAAGGATGGATTGACAGCCGAGAATTTCAAAGTAAAATCCTGAGTTAGATCAGCTATCTTTTTACTCATTGAAAAGATGTAAAAACAAGGAAAAAAGAGTTCTACTCTTTCAAGTAAACACCGAAAAGAAATATTTGGACTTCTAAAAAAGTGGCACTCTAATTCCGGAACGGGTGGCACTGGAATACCGGAATTATTTAAGACTTGTTGAATTATTGATCTGTATTGTTTTGTAAATCGTTTAAATCTTTGTCAATTTCAATCAGGATTTTTGAATTATTGAATTTTTCTAAATAAACTCTCACAGCCGTAAGATCAAGGATTGTTCTTTTGGTTTGGGTATTATCAAATGGATGCAGAAGTTTTTTATAAATCTCGGAATTTGCAATTGATGTAATGGGTTTATCGGTTAATAGGTGAAGTATTTCAGCACAAACACTTACATCAGCATTGTACCGTGGAATAATGTCCGCACCAATCAACAAATAGCGATATAATAACACTTTTTGATTGTTCGACAATTGTCGTTTTGGTTTTGTGTCAATGACTTCTTTTTGCTCAATTGTGACAAATTGATCTATATCCTTTAACAATTTCACAGTTGCATCATACAAAGCGAGTGAAGCAACTATATTTTCATCGGTATATTCGAGAACCTTACTTTCCATTTCAACCAATTCGTGAATCGAAAAAGGATTATTTTCATCAGACAAAAAGTCTCGATATGTATCAGGTAGATCAGAACGGTATATTGTTCGATTACTTAGGAGTAATTCTATTGTATGTAAATACCCTTTCCGACTCATTTCTCTGATTTGTGGTAAATCCTCAAGTGTTTTAGCGATGCAGGTCGAACGCTTCAGCATTGAGTAATGAATGAATGTTGTTTCGAGTACTTTGAAAAGTATAGTGTGATACGGAATATTATCATTGTTTTCAAGCCAAACAGCTTTACAATATTTGATCGCATATTCTTTGTTATCTGCCTCATTTACATAGTCTATGATTCCATTTTTAAGCACCTCGTAAAAGTGTTCGGAGGCTTTTAGAAATTTCTCTTCCATGGTCTAGTCGTTAATGTTTTACTATAACGCATCAAAAAGGAATTTTAGTACATTTTCCCTTATTTTATCTCATCCAATGTACCTTGTTCTACCTTAATCAAAACATAACTACATTGCAACTATGTTGAAACTGTATTGCAAGGTGAAAATGATACAATACGTATTGTATGCAGAATAAAAAACGAAAAAAAACAGAATGTAATGTGAAAAATTGTGATTTTTAAACCGAGACTACAAAATCAAAAAGAATCGAATCAAAAACATCAATCCTACAATTAACGTAATAATAGAACGATAGTAATTTATCAAATTGTGAACTTTTGATCCTGTTACTGGTTTTGATAAATCATGAATTAGAAACCATAATCCTAAACAGAGTGATACAATAATACAAAAAAGCAAAATCAATATTGAATTAGCCATACTCGAAAATCAGCCTTGTAATAAGTAAATTTCAATAAGATCAAATGTAAACTCTGCCATTAGTTCCGTTTTAATCAAAAATTAAAGCTATAATAGTAGTTATATTTGTTTTAACGACCGAAAAACTATGCACAAAAATCGATAATCTAGTCATTAAAATGATAAAAATGCCATGTGTAAGTGATGCGGAGCAAAGGGGAGCGAAGGAAGCATTAATGTGTAAGTGAAGGGGAGCGAAGGAAACATTGAAGGGGAGCGAAGCGGAGCGATGTGTAATTTGATGCAAAACTCAGCAAAAGCTGTTAAAAAGTGAAAATTGCTGAATATTATTGAAAATAATTGAAAAGTCCCATTGACCAAGATAATTTTTGTTATTATGTCTTGTTTCCTGTAACTAAAAAGAATTTCTAAGTTATAGGATAAACTAAAATAATCCGCAATGATGAAATTATTTACTTTTTTAATCGCATTGAACACACTTACCCTTGCTTTTTCGCAGTTTGACATTTTAAGTATCAGCCACAATGCCAGTTCAAATTTCTATAAAGGAAATTTTCAAAAAAGTATTGCTTCTTATGACTCGATTTATAATATGAGTCCACAGGTGTTCAATATGCTCTTTATACCTCAAGTGTTTGCCATACAGGGTAAAGACGAAAAGGCAATTAGTTTCATTGACCAATATGCAAAGAGTAATGTTAAGTCAGCTGAGTTTGTTAGACCTATCGCCAAATACCTAACCATTCGATCAACCATTGATAAATACCAATTAATCCAAAAAGCCATTGATATTCAGAACCACATAGCCAATGATAGAGATACGCAATATTTATCATCCTTGTATTACACTGGAATCTATTTTGAAATGATCAACAATGAAATTCTAACAGCAGAACAGAAAAATATTTGGATAAACGGTTTACTAGTCATGAATCAAAATACAAGTGAATTTCAATTGCAAACGGTTCACTTAAAAGAATACATTGATTTTGTGTTGACAAATGAATTATTCAAGATGGGAGAAACAAGTTCTCAAAAAATAATTG
>CAIUKX010000250.1 GCA_903899795.1 uncultured Flavobacteriales bacterium | reverse complement strand
CACAAAAGAAGGATTAAGAATTTGCTATCAAAATTTGTATGCCCTGTACCAAAAAAAGGAGAATACAAAAAGGCACTAAACTATTATCAATCGTTTATCACGTATCGCGACAGTATTAACAATGATGAGAATAAAACCAAAACCGCTCAAGAAGAAATGCAGTATGAATTCGATAAAAAAATTGTTGCCGACAGTATCCAGAATCTTGAAAAACAAAAAATAAAAGATGCAAAAATTGCTGTAACCAGAGCAGAATTAAAACACGAACGATCACAATTCTGGTTATTGGTATCTGGATTGATTATCATTATTCTAACGCTGATAATTGTTTTTAATCGATTTCGAATTGAAAAACGACAAAAAATAATCATCGAAAAACAAAACAATCAGATCAAGGAAAGCATCACCTATTCCAGAAAAATTCAAGAGGCCTTATTTCCTGATATCGAAAGTATACAAGCTGTTTTTCCTTCACTTTTTATTTACTTTCGACCAAAAGATATTGTCAGTGGGGATTTTTACTGGTTCAAACGTTTTGAATCAAAATCAATCATTGCCTGTGTTGATTTTACCGGACATGGTGTTCCAGGTGCTTTCATGAGTACAATCGGAAGTTTATTGATGGATAAAATCGTTACAAGCGATTCAAATATACCTTCAAAAATTCTAGAGACATTAAATACTGAAATCATACGATTATTGCGACAAGAAAGCGGTGGAGAATTGAATGACGGAATGGATCTTTCTATATGTATCATCGATCACACAACAAATGAACTCTTCTTCAGCGGAGCAAGAAACGGAATTACAATTATCCGAAATGTAGAAGCATCGCGATACAAAGCTGACCTGCTTCCTGTTGGCGGAAATTATTTCAAAAAAGGAAAACCAATCGAACGAAATTTCACAACTCATACCATTTCAGTATTTCCTAATGACTGGATCTACATGTATACCGACGGTTTTATTGAACAAATAGGTGGAAATGATAATCTCCCTATGAACTTTCAACAGTATGAGCAAATACTTACCGAATTATCTACAGTTGACGAAACCGATAATAAAGTTCTTGTTTTAGAAAATGAATTATCCGACTGGAGAAGAAAAAATGAACGAACGGATGATGTTCTCATTATTGGTTTTCAAATTATTTAGCTCTGTATTGAAACGGTAAATCCAACATAATTTCCAATTCCTGTCCACGTTCCAATAAAACATCATTCCCCTTCGGATAAACCCAAATCACCTGTCCTTTAGTTTCTGATTCATCAATCGTCATCAACAGCTTCATTAATTGCTTAGCCGAAGATGAATTGAAATAACTCAAATCGATCTCAACTGTAATAAGTCCGATATTCTTTTGAAGATATTCTTTTACCCAATTCTGACAGACAGAATAATACAACGAGGCGTCTTCCATCATTGATTTCCCATGAATTGAAATAGTTCCGGACGCATCCAATCGTATTTCCGGACCATATTCTGTTGCTTCTATTATCAAATTTTCCATTACACAAAAGGAATTTCTACGCCAATCATTATATAAGTTCCATTTCTATCAAAACCGGTTTTGACATCAATTGAGTTCATTGTTGTCCTCCTCAAATCAATCAAACCAACACCTGCTGAATCACCTTCTGTTTTGGCACTTTCCTTCAAAACTTTCCGATATATTTCATTTAACTCCTCTTTTGATTTCCGGTTAAGATTTTCAATATGTTTAATTACTTCATCAACATTACCATCAATATGATTTCCAGTACAAATGTAATATCCATTTTTGGTTTTATTCAAAGAGAAAATCCCCTCTCTTTTTCCATCAAGCATTTTTCCATGCCGAACAATATTTTGAATCAATTCAACTGCTCCATGAAAAATCTTAAAACCGCCCGGATTTTCTTCACCATCTGTATTCTCTCTCATAATACTTAAAATCGGATTCATGATTTCCGAGCTAAAATCACCTTTATAAAGGAAAACGATATCATGTTCAATGATGATTTCATGAATGTCCTCATTTTCCCGAATAGAAATAGGAAGATGCGTCTTATTGTTTTCTTCATCATCATTGACTACCAAGTCAACCTGCATAAAAAAAGCATATGAATTATCTTCATTTCTCTTAAATTCTTTTTGGATGGGACGACCAGATTTCCGTGCCATTTCAATTAGTCCAAGTCCAGCCCCCCCCTTCGAACTCACATGACCTTTTTCCAAAGCTTCCGAATACAAGGTTTTAATTTGATCTTTATCCATTTTATTGATTTCCTCTAATCTTTTCTCCAAAAATTCTTTGGTAGATGTATCTACTAAATTGGAAGAAAAAATATGTAAGAACTGATCAATTCCCCGAATGCCAAATAAACTATTTTTATCACCACCCAACTCATCATCTTTATGCCTGACAATATTTTGAAAACTCTCTGAAATCAACAATGCCATTCTTTTTTTTGCTTTTTTCTCGAAATCACTTTCAACCAAAGAAATCAATTGTTCGGTAAAAACATCATCAAATACTCCGTGATAATTCATGCTTATCTTATCTTGAGAAAAACATTTTCTCAACAAGTCAATCAGGCCAATTTTTGCTTGCATTGCCTTCGTTTTAGTTAGTTTGTATTTTTTTGAAAGTAGTCCTTTTTCCAGAATTAATATCCCGAAGTTCTATAAAAATAATTTAATTTATGAAATTAATATATTGTTACCATAATATTTGTTTTTCAATTGAATTGTTTTGTGTTTTTTCAGAATAATAATATTTTAACTATGAGCAAATTATTCAGTTGAAAACTTTGTTAATAGCTTTATTACTATCGCCTCATTCTACCTTTTCATTCTTTCTAATTTTGAGTCATCGCAAGTTTACCACTAATTTCCAATAGTCGCAATAACTAGCCTGTCAAAGAGTTTTCCTCCAAAATATCTTCGATTAAGCTTATAGCAAAATTCATTTAAATAAGATT
>CAIUKX010000249.1 GCA_903899795.1 uncultured Flavobacteriales bacterium | reverse complement strand
AGCAAGACTGGTTTCTTTTCAACAGAGATTCTACCAAGTTCATTTTTAACATTCAATGGAAATCACCACTCGTGCTTTCAGACACTTTTTCAGTATATTACCACAATTACAATTATGTCGTAATCAAGCACATTCAAAAACAAAAACTGTTCTACGAATTGTATGATTCAGAAGGGGAAATCATTGATGCTACCCAAAGAGAAATCAGTTCCAATCCTCAATATTTCTACTTCAAAGGTGAAAAAGAGCATTTTATTTATGATAAAAACGGAAAATGGAACTTCCCTCCCAACAGCATTAACATTCAATTCTTAAACGATGTTGTCCACTACACGGCAAATGGAACAACACATATTCTTGCATTGGACACCAAAAAAGACCTCATTTCAGCGAGGTGCGACCGAATGGCAAAAATGAATGAAAATTATAAAATTTTTGTTCAAAATTACGTAGGTCTGATTGACAAAAAGGAAAAACAATCGTCCCACCTATTTACACCAATTTTAACAAAGTCGGAGAAAATTATTTGGTTACAAAAAATGGTCTAAACGGCTATATGGATAATACATTCAGAGAAATTATACCGTGTAAATACATGGTACTCTCAAAAGAAAAAGACTTTTTCATTTATTCATCGAATTACAGCAAAAAAGGCATCATCTCTGGTAAAACATTTAAAGAAATAATCCCTTCAAATTTCGACAAGATCAAAATTCACGGGATGCTCGTGAAAGCTTGGTCAGACGGACATTTATACTTGTATGAATTAGATGCTTCACACAAAATAAAAAACACAGCCGTTGTCGGAAACGTCGTTTCTGTACAAAACAATATTCAAGCCTTGGAAAAAATCAAAAATAAAATCGATCAACGCTTATTGGGAATTGGCTGGTATTACGATACAACAAGTGTTATCGTGAATAAAAAATGGTCAGAAACCATTTACAAGTGGGGATTAAAAAACAAAGACGACTCTATTTTAGTAGCAGCACAACTTCCAACACCGAAATTTATAGAAAATACCAACTTCAGCCTCGTACCTTGTGGAAATTCAACCATCTACAAAGGAAGCCGGGCCTAAAACTCCATCAATTTGACAACAGGCGACAAAAATACAAAATTCAAAGTTGTAAGTATTGACTCTAGTGACTTTCAACAATATGATTACGCAAGAATCGTTCATGAAAATGGATTAGGCATAATTGATAAAAATGGTAAAATTGTAAATGTTGACTTCATTGAAAATGGAAACAATGAATTTATGCGCTATTGTCAGGCACCAAAATCAGAAATACAACTGCAGACAACAAAGAATCAGTATCCATGAACGATTGTTTTACAGGAGTCAATATGCCTGGTTACAAGAATAAAACCGTGAAATTCATTGATGCGAAATGGAATTTCCTGAACCAAAATGGTGATTCACTTTTTTCCACCCCCTTCGAATTCGCTCAAAATTTTTACAAGAAAACTGCTGTCGTGAAAGGAAAAGACGGGTGGGGTGTTGTCAACAGCAACAAAATTATCATCCCTTTAAAATACTCTTCAATTGAAAGAATCCCTTTGTTCATGGACACGCTATTCAAAGTGCAAATCACTCAAAAAGGAGCCATTTATCTGGACACAAACTTATCAAATCTCTCGTATACGGGCATGAAATTCGACAAAGGAAATGGCATTAATTCCGTTTTTTCCAGCAAGGACAATTACCGGTTGATTGGTACGAAAGGCAATGTACTGATGGATAATATAACCAATATTAAATTGAAAAAATTCAATTACATGATCGTTAAGGAAAATAAACAATTTTCGATTTACGATGTATTTGGAAGAAAAATCGGGGAATCAAAAATATGTCCCACAGACTTTATAGATAAAGAACACTTCACCTATGAAGACAAAGGTCGAAAAGGAGTAATTGGCTTGAATTCAGATACAATAATCCCCATTGATTATGATGAAATCAATTTGATAGGAACGAAAATTCTTGCAGTTGGTAAAAAAAATAGCCGCTTGTATTCAGCGAACTATGAATTAATCAAAGAAATTGTAACCGGAAAGTTTTTAGTCGATAGCATTACAGGAACCTGGGCAATTTCAAATCCATCCACGATGGTTATGTACAATGCTGAAAACAAAAAAATAGGAAAATGGAAAACCACAGAAAAATTCAGTCACTATTACGCGAATTACTTTTTTAGTGAAAAAGGCGGAATTTATTCTTTAAAAGGGAAACAAATCAAAACCATTGTAAAATTTGATGAAGTCATTTTTTACCCTGAACATTTTTTTAGTCTTCAGGATCAAAGTAAAAAATGGCATTTGTATTCTTTGGATCTGCGTGAAATAAGTGACCCCCAATTGGAAAACCGAAAATTCGAATATCACGGAGATCAAGTATTCTCAGTTCACAACAAAGGAGGATTTACCGTCTATGATCTCAAAAATGATCAGCAATACCAAGACTTCACCTCTATCCGAGGAGATTTTACATCTGAATTTATTGTTGCAGAAAAAAGCAATAAATACTTTTTTGTAGATCGTAATTTCACAGATACATTTAAGCGCCGTTACCAACAAGTTGTAGAATTCAAAAATAATTTTGCCTGTGTTTCCGATGGAAAAGGTTGGACTATTATTGGAAAGGACGGATACACAAAGAAAATGCCTAGTTACCCTGAAATCAAACAAGTGGGGTATCAGTTATTTGAAACCAGTAAAAAACCACTGTATGGCATCATTGATTCAAATGGAAAAACGATTATTGATCCGATCTTTGAAAAACTCACCATCCTAAATTACGGAGTCATTCAAGCTATTAAAGAAGGCGAAATTTACTACTTCGATTTTTCCGGAAATAATTTATATCCATCCAAAAACATAGCCAGCAGCAGCCAGTCACTCAAATAAAAAAAGCCCTTGATTAGAGGGCTTTCCGTTGAACATATTTTTTCAATTAATTCATGTGAAGCATTGTTTTTTCACCTTTAATTGTTTTCACCTTGAGCGATTTACTGTAATTTAAAATTGCATTTAAGGTTTGATTTTTCGGTCCCATTTTTAACTCTTGAGTTTGAGCAACTGTAGTGTAACTTTTTAACATAGGCTCTTAACATGTATTTATATTAGTAACGGAGCAATTAAAATTATATTATATTTTTCGATAAAAAAATAACTCTCTGTATTCTCAAGTCAGGTATAACATGGCTTCAAAGTATTTTTTCTATATTTGCCCCCCAATGGAATCAATCAGACAATTTATTTTTAGCTTTTTGGATTTTTTTTATCCGATTTTCAGGCCTTTCATGAAAAAGCAAATCTATTATTACATTGCTTGTGGAGGAGGAAGTACTTTATTGGGATTGTTCATCTATTTCTATATCTATCATTATGCGCTCAATAAACAAGAACTTAACATTTTCTTCTTAACCTTTAAGCCGCACATTGCAACACTTTTTATCACAACACTAATTACGTTCCCAATCGGATTCTTCCTTACAAAATACATTGTTTGGAGCGACAGTAATATCCCTGGAAAAAAGCAATTGTTCAGACATTTCACATTTGTAATCCTCAGTACTTTTTTAAACTACTGGATGCTAAAATTATTTGTTGAAGTTTTTCAATGGTGGGCAATGCCTAGCCAAATTATCACGATCACTTTTATCGTTATCTTAAGCTACCTGACTCAAAAGTATATTTCCTTTAAAAAAGTCTAATCTAAACGTATTTTTCTCGGATTGATTAGATAACAATAATTTGTTTATGAGAGCTCAACTATGGTTTCATTAGAGTTTATTTTCACAATACACAAAATCTATAAAAGCAAAAAGAGGAACAAATACTTATGATACTTGTTCCTCTTTTCGTTTAATTCTGCTAAAACTATAAAACCTAACCTACAACTATGAATTGTATAGAACAAAGTTATATGATTATTTTAAATCTCCAAACAAAAAATAAAATTATTTTCAAAAATAAATACAACAACCTATAAAACAAGACCTTAAACTGTTAAATAAAACTTAAATCAACTCATAAACATCTATATTATTTTCAATTATTGATTTGTGTATATTTACACTACAGTAAATCCGATTGATTGACAAATGGAAGCAAAATAAAAACAAACTTAAACATATGACTGAAAGAGAAAATTCAATCCCAAAATGGATCCTTATCGTATCTGGACTTTTTGCATTGCTGGAAATTAGTGTAAGCCTATCGATCTACTTTTCACCGGAATCGATTTTGGAGACAGTTGACCATAACGCTATAGGAGTTGACTACTTGTTTTATATGTGGGCTACCCGACAATTTGCTCTAGGGTTTATTTTTGGTTTCGCAACATTTAAGAAATCAGTTCCGATGCTCACAATTGCCTATATTTTTCTTTTAGTAATGTTTGTCGGCGATTTGTTGATCGGAATTTCACAAAAAGAAAACGCTCTCATTATTAGTGCAATTGTCATGTGCATTATTTCTTCAGCGATGTTATTTGCACTGAATAAGAGAAAATAAAAAGAGATAATATCAAGATTATTGGTGATAAAGTTGTTTTTTGATAGGTGATGCTTTCATTTTGAAAGGTATTACTAATTAGAAAATGAAAAATCAGAGTAAAAAGCTATAAGAAATTTTAAAAATGAAAGGAGAAAATCTAGATGAATTATTAGTCAAAGATGTACCACTAGTTTGAAAAACATAAGGTGTAGCATTTGCACTGTAGTGATACGTATGTTTACCAGATCTGTAGCTATCATAACTTTCAAATATATAATAATCACCGGCACTAAGACTAATATTGTATATCGCTGTTAAATAAACCCGCATATCTTTTGATTGGACAATTTTAACACTGATACTTGGTGATAATTTCAGAATTGAGGTATAGAAATCCAAATGCATTTTCTGCCCCAAATACTTTGCCCCTACATAAATAGGATAAATCGTATTAGAAGAGATAGAGGAATTTAAACTTCTATCGAATTGCAAATAATCTAAACCCAAACCTACTCGAATGTTCAAATAACTATTTCGCTGGTTAACCTGACGATATCCTCCTTTTGTATAACCACTTCTTTTTCTTAGTGGAATATCATAAGCAATAGCGGTGCCTAGCCCCATAAGATAAGGACTTTTATGCAAAACCCAAGAGGGCTTCAAACTTAGATTAAAAAAATTTACAGCTAATCCATTGGCATATTCCTTTTCGATAAATCCAATTTCAAATCCTGTAAAATTCCTTTTTTGGATTAAAGTATAATTTTGATGAAGCTGGAGTCCTGCCCCACCGTAATAATAATCAACCAAAACACTATCGTTGGTTCTATTCATTTGGGTATTGAATAACCCAACTTTGAAATATTTGAGGTATTTCTGACTCAGCAGCAAAGGTGAATTAAACACAAGTAAAATCAAAATTATCCACTTATATAGTAATGGAAAATCAAATGATGAATACAAAAATTGTTTATCGAATCGATTCATTTGTGCTTATATTCAGCTGACAAAATCCAATGTATCGATAACAAATTAATCCAACTTCAAAAAATAATAATTTAACTAATATTTAACACATGAAATTTATGATAGTGAAGCCATATATTATTCGTTTTTAAGTTTCAAATCATATTATCGATTTTAATAAAAGTATTACTTGGATTGAATTTTGTATTTTTATGAGTCAAATAGACAATGAAACACACAAAATTCAATGAATTTTACTTCTATTTTTTCTATTTTGTTATCGAATCGTCGGATATTTTATTAATTATTTTATATTTTATTGATTATGATAGATTTGTCTACTATTGAGAATCAAATTCACTGTGTTACAAATTTTGAAGACTTTGTATCCACGTCTTTCCATGGAGAAATGAATGCGATTTGCTGGAGACGTAAACTCATAGGTGATTTTTCTGAGATCGTTAAAAAGATAGAGTTAAATGGAAATATTGTCGAGCTTGATCAAGAGGAGCTCAGAGCACTTCAGTTGAGTGAACAGGGACAACTGGCTCGTGAAATTCTTTTAAATGACTTGAAACTATTGACAGCTCATGGTGCATCTCCAATTCTTAATGTGATCAAGTGCTATGAAAGAGATGATGATAATCCTTTTTTTTCAACCGATGTTTATTCTTTTCATGTAGACCGCTCTCCAGTTCCGACCGACACCTTTTTATGTACATACTTTGGCGAGTCTAGTGATATAATCCCAAATTCACAAGCGATACAAAAAGTACTTGTTCCCGAAATTCGTAACAAACTTAAAAAATTATACCATGGATCAGATGAAGGTTTTGAATCCTTTTTAACAGAACATTTTTTAGATCTGCATTATCAAGCTCACCCCAAATCAAAACCTATCAACCTAGGCATCGGACATCTGTGGCGGCTAGCTATTGATCATCCCAAAAGTAATGTCCCTCCTTGTATTCATCGAGCGCCAAAGGAAAAAGATGGGGAGAATCGATTGTTAATGATCTGCTGAATACAAATCAAGATTGATCCATCTCTGGAGTTAAATACCACTTCATAAAAGCGTGACTAACCGAATGAAGAGACGCTATTGCTTTCATTCTCGCTTCAGTTATTATAATCTCGCAGTGATTGTTTTCATTTCTTCCTAAATATGGATTCCGGTACATTTTCAAGAACTTTGATGTTGTCAATCTATAGGTGGCGATCATATCTTTCATTTATAGAGTTAACTAATTGAACAAAACGCTTAATAGTCAACATGCCATGTATTCCGGAAAGGCTGAACAAAATAAACACAAGAGGCGTTTCTATATTAGTTTGAAAGAGCATAACTATGGGACCGGCAATTCGGAAAACAATCCACAAAGGAATTCCGATTTTTTTACCATCCATAAGCAACCCTAGTGCTATTGTTCCTGAAAACACAATACAAAAGAAAAGTACTTTTTGCTGTAATTGCAATACATTCTCGAGATAGATAAACAACAGGAGCTCCATAAAAAGAAGGAACGCCCCTGATATTAAAAGTGGATTGGGGAGTTTAACGGGTTGTGGATTTTTATCGGTGTCAACAATTTTCCGTTTATTAACAAAAGGTATATTGTTCACCAAGACAGGATTATTCGATTGAACGGGTTCATCTACACCGTATTGCACTGGATTTTGTGATATTTCCTCCTGAAATGTACCAAAAATTTTATCCCAAATAACCAATGTTCCACCAAAATTCTTGTCAATATAGGGTCTATTTTTCCCGTGATGTACACGGTGATGTTTGGGCGTTACCATAATATAATCCAGCCAACCGCTGTTTCTCACCAAGTGGTTGTGGTTATAGAATTGAACAAAATAATGAATGGAAGATACCGTAACAAACATTTCTGTTGGAAAACCAAACAAGGCCATCACAACGAAATAAGGAAAGGATGTAAGCGAAGAATACCAAGAGTTTCTAATACCCAAAGACAAACTGTAATGCTCTCCTTCATGGTGCACTACATGCACTTTCCAAAGCCATTTAATTTTATGATGAGTGTAATGCAACCAATAAAACATAAAATCCCATAAGATGAACGCAAAAACCCAACTCAAACAAGAAGGAAGATGGTTTATCAGATGCAAACTCACATATTGACTGGCGTAATAATACCCTCCCACTTCCAGACCGCGAAAAATCCACAGCAGGATATGCCCAGAGTTCAAATTCATAATTAGCTCTTTCCAGGGTAGTGCTTTTTTTAGAGTATATTTGATAATAAGCAACTCCAGAACCACAAAAATCAGAAGAAGCATGTTGCCCAACGCCATTTCCAAATTTGCCATATCTTCTTAGTATTTGAGTAAAAGGAACCTATAGAAACCCAGCCGTCCTCCAATTAGAGACATTTCTAACAATCTTCTTGAAGATGTTACTTGGATTTAAATTTTTTGAAAAGAAAGAGAATGAAAAAAAGGCAGGTGATCAATCATCGCTTTCGCTCTGTTTCTCACTCTGCCTTTAGTGATCCCGCTGGGATTCGAACCCAGGACCCATACATTAAAAGTGTATTGCTCTACCAACTGAGCTACGGAATCTTGTTTTTCACTTCATCACTCGTGTGTGATTGCGGGTGCAAAGATATGTGCATTATTTGAATAAGCAAGTCGGCAATAGTCTTTTTTTGTTTTTTTTCATGAATTTATTGTTAAGTTATTGAAACCTAGAGTTAAAATAAACGATAAAAACATTCACTTATTTACTGAAAAACAAGATTTACATTCTACACCGAATAATATAGAATTAATACATCTCATTTTCAAACAATAAAAGTTCTTTTAGAAATTCCATTATCAAATTAGGATAATCAATAAAGTAAATATTACCCATCAATAAAAAAGTTTATACATTTTTAATCCATGAAATTATTCATCATTCAACCTTATTTAATTAAAGTAAGGCTTCCGTTTATTTCATAATTTTTCGCAGTATACAAATCTTTAAATGAAATTTTCCAGGTATAGGCCCCATCTTGAGCAATCGAATTATGATAGGTTCCATCCCACCCTGTTTCGAAATTCTTAGTAACAAAGATCAATTCTCCCCATCGGTTGAAGATCTCAAAATTATATACTGACGGATCAAATCCCGAGGTAAAAACGGGTAAAAACAAATCGTTTCCTCCATCTGAATTCGGAGTAAAAGAATTAGGAACATAATAGATCAATCCTTCTTTTACCAGTATTATCATTTGAGTTGAATCTACACAACCAAAATCATTGTAGATGTAATGCGTAATGGTATAATCACCTAGAACAGAAAACGTATAATCCAATATCGGCTCACATCCTGAATGAAATACTTCATTATTCAAATACCACAAACAACTATCTCCATTGGTGGAATAATTATGAAAAATGACTTTTGGATCGTCAATTACAACCACAGTTTCTGAGACTGTAACAATTGATTCAGGCTTCTCTTTTATTTCTACGGCACAAATCTGATTAACACTATCCTGACAACCGAATTGATTCTCAACTTTCAACTCAATATCATAGCAATTTGGAATATTCCAATCCACAAGCAGATTAAATGTTGTGGCTTTTAATTGCCCGTTCACTTTCCATGAATAAATGGAAGCTCCGGTAGATGTATTTTGAACAATTGTATCCAAGCCTGCACAGATTTTTAATCCGCCCACAAAGGAGGCATGCGGACGCGGGATTACATCTATCGTAACAGAAGCACTAACCGTGCAGTTATTTGAATCACTCACTGTAACAGTAATCAGCGAATCTGTCGAGGGATTTAATTCATAACTAGTCCCACTTGCAGCTCCATTGTTCCAATTAATTGAATATCCCTGTACTCCACCGGAAATATTTGCTTGTAGTAAAGTCGATTCACCCAAACACAGTTGAGTATCTCCAACTAAAGCCAATACCATTTGCGGCGGTTCTGTGATCAATGCCGAATCTAAGGATTTACAACCATTATTATCCGTAACTTCAATCCATTCCAAACCAGTATGAAGCCCAGATATAGTAGAACTTAGCGAACTTATCGGATGCCAATTATAAGAAAATGGACTATTGCCTGATGCGGTAACGGACATCATTCCATCATTAGCACCAAAACAACTACTATTGGTCGATTGAATAGTTAACTGCGGCAATGAATTCACTGTTACCAGCATTGTGTCCGAACCGATACATCCATTATCATCTACTTGGTATACATAAGTTTGGGATACCAATGGAGACACCTCAACTTCACTACCCAATCCAAGCGTCAACCATTGCCTAACCGCACCATTGGATACGCCTTTCAAATACGCAGTATCACCTTTACACAATAAAGTATCATTTCCAGCAGATACAACCGGATAATCATGTACCAGTACAAAAAGACTGTCAACGAAATGAGTACCATCGCTATCATTTACTTGAAAATAATACATTGAAGAAACCGTCGGACATACTTGATAAGGTCCAGCCGTATTTCCAAGTATTGTCCCTGACTGATCGATCCATTGCATCGCATAAGGTGGCTTACCACCACTTATATTATAAGCTTCTAAACCAATGCAATTACCCTGACAAATTGAAGTATCTAATAAAGTAACATTTATACCACATCCTCCCACATTTATAAGAACAGAAGCCGTATCTGTTTGCATACCGCAACTGTTCGTATAAGTTGCTACCAAAGTATAAGTTGTGGTCGATGCTGGATTAACAACTTGCTGACCTAATCCAGTTAATGTATTTCCAGTGGGTGTAATCCAATTGTATGTTGTTCCGACCGGAAAAGTTGATGTACAAGTAAGTGTTACACTATCTCCACAATTGATCGTCGAATCTGATGCGCTAATATCCAATATAGGAGGACATAATACATAAAGTGATACATCATCAATATACATATAATTCAATGGATTTGAACCTGTCATACTTGTAGAAGCATCATTTTTAAAATTACCAATCACAATCCAGTTTTCTCCCCCTTCAGCACAAAAAGTACCGGAGACGGTAACACAGGATGAGCCGATCAAATTCCCGGAAGGATTCTGTACCTGAGGATTTGCATTAATAAGCGTACCAGGACCTAAAAGCTGATTCCCTACATTCATTGTTTGAATATTGATCAATCCTTGATTGTGAAACCATGCGCCAATTCCATCACACGATGAAAGCAAATTTCCTGCTGCACCTACTTTTGATTTCACTACCATACTGAAACAATAGGTTTTT
>CAIUKX010000248.1 GCA_903899795.1 uncultured Flavobacteriales bacterium | reverse complement strand
CGAATCAAAGAAATCGACAAAATCAAATTAGCAATTCTTGAAAAAAGTGGAGAAGAAGTTCAAGTAGCTAAAAACAAAGATGCTGAAACGATTGTATGGATGAAATCTAACTCTAAAGATCCTCTAAGACCCGCTCGTTTGAACTTAATGGCCGTACAAGCAAAAGATCAATACGATGTTCCGATGCATGAAATTATTGGTGAAGATTTAACCAATATTACAGGATCGGGAAAAGAATTATGGAAAAACTATAACAGCTATCGCGACAAATTATGCGATTTAGTAGGAACTTATTCTCCTCCAGGAGGTAAAGTCTGGAATTTTAAATCCACAGCGATTAACAAATTTAAGGACAACGCTGATTTAGAAAAACAGGTTGAGAAGATGATGGATAAAAACAAGTATAACAAAGTTGATGATCGTGATGTATTGAAACAATTGTATATTGAATTAACTAAAAACGAGCGGTATGACACAGAAGAAGTGAAAAATATTCATTGGATCGGAAAAACCTTTGATCATTCACCTTTAGTAGCTGCAGTCGCGTCGTTGACTTCCCTTCAACAAGAGATTCTAGCAGCAAGAGCGACGGCTGTATCACATATCAAAAGTAGAGTTACTATCAACGATTACAGTTTCAATAAAGTAATGGCCATCTCTTATGGTGATGCAATTGCCAATACCGGTGATGAAATAGAAGTTGGGGTCATGATGGCTGCATTCGATTCAGATAATCAGCCAATTGTAACATCTAATAACGGACAGGTAAGTGTTGCCGATGGATGTGGCAAAATCAAAGTAAAAATTGGCTCTGGGAACGAAATGAAATTAAGCGGAACAGTTTCCATCAAGAAAAAAAGCGGGGAAATGAAAACCGAAAATTGGCAGAGAAACATTAAGATTATGAAGCCTCAGGGAACTATTTCCTTATCAGGAATGAATGTGTTGTACAGAAATTATCCAAACAAAATTGAAGGTGTTGCATCAGGTTATGATGAGACAATTCTTGTAGGAAATGGTGTCGATCTAATCAAATCAGGTAACTCATACATTGGATCTCCTGGAAAAGAAAGAAATTGTACGATCACAATAAAAGGAAAAAACAGTTTAACCAAAAAAGTAGTATCCCTAGGTACTTATAATTATAGAATAATGAATTTGCCACGACCTTCCCTTTTTCTTGGAAATATTTCCAATGAAAGCGATCCTGTGGATGTCAAAGCTCTTTCTCAAAAACTATTCATCCAATATCCTACAGGAATAGTATTAGATGCTAAATATGCAGCAGTGAAATGGAGTGTGGATTTTATGGGACAAAATAAAAGTGGACCGGGTGATGTATTACCTAAAAGTGTTACAGATTTGATCAAACAAGCTAAATCTGGTCAAAGTATAGTAATAGTAGCTGAATATATTGGTATGAAAACATCTGGAAAATGCAAATTAGTAATAAAAGTTAAATAATACCTAAAAGAGGTCATCTATAAAAGGTGACCTCTTTTTATTCTCCTCTTCCCCAATTCAGAAAGGTTTTATACCTTTGTTGTATGATTAATTTAGAGCAATTAGGGGTTCATCTTCCACAAGGATATTTATTTCAAAACATAACCGTTCAAATCAATAAAGGAGATAAAATTGGTTTGGCAGGAAAAAATGGTGCCGGTAAGTCAACATTATTGAAACTGATTTCCGGTATGGATCAAGCTTCTGAAGGAAAAATACACCGTCCAAAAGATCTGACAATCGGATACTTAACGCAGGACATTAAAATTGGCACACAACTTTCGGTTTTTGAATTCCTAAATCAATCCAATGAATTGTTGACGCAATTAAAAACAAGATTGGACGAAATAAATCATGAACTCGTTTCTCGAACAGATTATGAATCTGATTCATACATGGAAATGCTGAACGAAATGAGCGATTTAAATCATCAATTCAATCTCCATGAAGGTTTTCTATGGGAAGAAAAAATTGCTTCCACTTTGAAAGGTCTGGGTTTCTCTGAAAAAGAATTTGATAAAAAACTTTCAGAATTTTCGGGAGGATGGAAAATGCGCGCTGAACTAGCTCGGATTTTAGTGAATCAACCGGATATCATTTTATTGGATGAGCCAACGAATCATTTGGATATTATCTCTATCAGCTGGCTCGAAAATTATCTGCAACGATTTGAAGGAGCCGTTATTGTTATTTCGCATGACCGTCTGTTTTTGGACAATGTAACAAAAAGAACTCTTGAAATTTCAAATGGTCGTCTGCTTGACTTCCCTTTTGCGTATTCTAAATACAAAATTGCCCGTGCCGAAGAAGCTGAACGTCAAGAGGAAGCTAAAAAACAACAGGATAAAGATATCAAGCATACCAAGGAATTGATTGACAAATTCAGAGCAAAGAAAAACAAAGCAGCTTTTGCTCAATCATTGATCAAAAAATTGGAGAAAACCGAACGAATCGAAGTCGATAATGACAAGGTTTCACGGATGAAAATTTCCTTTCCACTAAGTGTTCAGCCCGGAAAATGGGTGCTTGAAATGCACGATATGGGAAAAACTTATGGTGATAGGACGTTATTCAAAGATGTCAATATCACTGTTGGACGAGGTGAAAAAATAGCCTTACTCGGAGCAAATGGTGTTGGAAAATCCACCCTGCTAAAAAGAGTAATGTCAAAAATTGAAGGTGAAGGGATTGTGAATTATGGCCATAATGTCCAAATCACATATTTCGCTCAGGATCAAGCTGAGTCACTCAATGTCAATAAAACAATTTACGAGACGGTCGATGATGTTGCAGTCGGAGAAATTCGGAAAGATTTACGAAGTATCTTAGGTGCATTCTTGTTCACAGGTGAGGATGTCGATAAAAAAGTAGCTGTATTATCCGGTGGTGAACGAACTAGGCTTGCACTTTGTCTTTTGTTATTAAGTCCTTCTAACTTTTTAATTCTCGATGAACCGACCAATCACTTGGACATTAAGAGTAAAGAGGTACTGAAAGAGGCTTTAAAAAATTACGAAGGAACTTTCATTGTCGTTTCTCACGACCGAGAATTTTTAGATGGTTTAACCAACCGAATTTGGGATATTGAAGATCAAGGATTGAAAATTCACCATTTTACCGTTCAAGAATTTCTTCAACGCAAAATGGAAAATATGGATGATCAAAAGTCTTCGAGTTCAGAAAACAAGTCAAAATCGGTTTCCGTTTCCCAAATTCAACAACCAATCGTCGAAGAGCAAATTGAAGTCAAGACACTTTCATTTGAAGAACAAAAAGAGCAAAAAAGAAGAAAAAACCAATTGAACAACCAGATAAAAAAATCAGAGGAAAAGATTACGTCTTTGGAGGCGAAAATAGGTCAATTGGATGATCAGATTGCAAATTTAGATTATACAAACGAGGAGTTTTCAAAGCAAATTTTGGCGGAATACGAATCCACAAAAAATGAATTAAATAGAGAAATGGAACTTTGGGAAGAAGCAACAGAAGAATTAATGATGATAACAGATTGATTTTAGGAACCTACCTTGCGATAATCGATATATTTCATTCTTCTTTTTTGAGCTTTCGCATTTCTTTTTATTGATTTTCTAACTGACTTGCTTTGTTTTTTTAAATGCTCTTTTACAGCCTTTTTCTTCAATTTTTCAGCATTTTTTGCCTGTTCTGCCCTTTTTGCTGCAATTATTTGGGTTGCTTCCTCAACTGATCCGGGAGTAGCTTGAGGTGTTTTACTGCCACATTGAACAAACATCAATAGGAAATACAATAAAACTACACTTGAAATCGTTTTAAACTTCATATTTTTGCATAATAACACAAGCAGTACAATGAAGATACGGAATATTTTGTTTTTACTTCCTCTTTTGAGCTTTTTCGCATGCAAAAAAAACAGCAATCAAAATCCCGTTCCCAACTTATCTTTTGATGTCACAATCAATATTGATCTTCCGAGTTATTCAAATCTAGTTGGTGTTGGAGGATACGCATATGTTAATGGTGGTTCACGTGGAATCATCGTTTACAGAAAAGCTACAGATTTATTTGTAGCCTTTGACAGACACTCTCCTAAAGATCCAAATGGGACTTGTCCACAGCCACTTGTTCCTGATGCAAATAACTTTTTACAACTGGATGATACTTGTTCAGGAGCAAAATTTTCACTCTATGATGGTTCAGCTATTAGTGGATCTGAATACGGCTTGAGACAATATCAAACTTCCTGGAATGGGACAAACATGTTACGGATTTTTAATTAATGCTCGGTTTGATCTACAAGTCTAAATCGATTGCTCTGTTTTTCATAAAAAGACCTAAAGTCTAATATCTAAAATCTAATGTCTTTTAGCTACTTTTGTAGTACATTTTTAAGATCATGAACGAAGTTACAGTAAACATCATTGACAGAGAAGGAGTTAACCATGAATTAATTGCTCCAACCGACATGAATATGAACATCATGGAAGTTTGCAAATCATACGACCTTCCTGTATTGGGCGAATGCGGTGGAATGGCTATGTGTGCTACTTGTCAATGTTATTTGGAATCAGATCATGTGCTTCCAGAACAAACGGATGCTGAGTTAGACATGTTGGATCAGGCATTCTTTGTGAAACCTAACAGCCGCTTGGGATGTCAAATCCACATTACAGAAGATATTGACGGAATTGTTTTGCGCTTAGCGCCAGAAGCTTAAAAACAAAAAGACAAACCTGTTTCGAATGTAATTAAACTTCGTGTTTCTTTATGACGAATCAGTTCCCACATATCTGTCTTACTCACAGCTGTGGTATGTGAAAAACCAGTCGCACCGCTTAGTGAAGGGATGTAGTTATATGTGTATCGGAACCCAAAATGAAACAAGATTCGTTCAGTAATGGGGATTCTCATAGAGAGTTTGTAAAGAAAAGTATATCCCTTGATTGCTTTTGTATGAAAATCATAATAATTACTCGTTGTAATATTAACCGGAGTTGTCATCCCATTGCTTACCTCTAGAGAATCTACAGTTCCAAGATAATTTTTTTCTTGAGTTTGATAATAATTAATCCCTATTCCAAATTGATTAGAAATTCCTACCGGTAAAAGTCCATCAGCAGAAGCAAATTCGATTTTAGGCATTACCGAAAAGGTTCGTACGTCCAACATTTCTGCTTTAAGATGATGATAAATCCCTGCATTTGAATATATTGTCGTATTTGGTGCGACTGAAAAATAATTAAGTCCAGATTCCAAATAAATCCCTCTGTCTCTTTCCGTCATACGACCAATATTTAGTCTAAAACCATAATTCAGCAGGGGCATTTTATTTTCCAAAGCTCCATTTTTTGCCAAATAAGCAGTTGTATTTTTTGCTGAATAATAATTATAGAGAAGCGGACTTTGCACAGTTGTACTAATTTCAATAATATTTCTTCTTCCAAAAAATCCTTTGGATTGTGACAATGAGAAAAAATGAATAAACAAGAAAAATATCGGGACTATTAATTTCATAAAAATTAGTTTAATTTCAAAAAGAATTCTATTTTGCTATCTCTAAATTTTGGAAAATATCATACATCCTCGCTTTAAGAATATGCAAGTTTAACGGCTCTCTGAAATAGTAAGAAACACCATTATCGATTTTTGCTTTTTGGCTATCCAACACAATCAAGTTTAACTCGGTACGATTTCCTCGCATGAAAGGAATAGGGAGATAACCAAAAAGAGCTGGTGGATAAAGTAAAAGTAAAATTGCTCCTTTGGAAAATCTTGGTCGATAACTGTGTTCTATAATTGTAAAGACAACTTTAGACGTTCCGTAATTAGCCTCAATTTCTCTCAAATATTCATAATCAACCGGAAGAATATCTACTTTTTCATTATGCGTCATCTGAGATAGAAAACAAGTCAAGACACTTCTTTCATTAAATCCAAGTGTTCCTATTTTCTCCAACTGATCACTGTTGATATTATAAATAGACATCTCTAGATCCTTACCGATTGAATTGATCGCCTGACCGTACTTTTTTTCCAATTTGTCAGATGCCTCATAATTGATACCTCCTTTTGAATAACTGACTGCACTTGGTTCAACCAAAATAAAACTTTTCAGCAATTTCAATGGTTCAATCCCTAAAGAATCTTCCATCGCTTTTTCCGCTTTCATTTTATCTGAAAAAGAAAGTTTATCAAACTCCTCCTCCTCTTTTTCAATTTTATGAAGACTGTCCTTATAGGCATTGTACCGCTTATTAAATTCTTCGTCTTTCAATAAATCCGTCAGTGCATAATAATAGAATTTTGAGGAATCAAAAACCGCAGGATCTGTATTGTTTTTTTTGATTTTGATTCGCTCATACTTATTCAACTTTTCATCGTTCGTTACAGTTGCAGCAGTTGTATCTTTGACAATAGATTTTTGAAAACTCAATGAAGCTTCTTCAAACGTTTTATCAGAATATTTTTTCAAATCAAAGTTCTTTTCTTCAGAGACTAACTTGATCATTCTATCCCAAATGGCATTCATCTCGTTATCCTCTTTCATGGTCAACCGAATGTCTTCAATCTCTCTCAAAGCAAGCGTTGAAGTTGCTTCATTCTTTAACTTTTTAATGAAATAATGCATGGCAGCTATTTCACCTTCCAATTCAGAACTTCTATCAACCGTTTCATTGATGCTTCCTGCATTTTTATACTGGGCCAAACCTAACCAGGAATGAGCTTTCATACGTTTCAAATACAAAGAATTCGGAAACTCCTTTTCCAACAAGAAAATGGAATACATTGCATCAGCGTATTGTGCATCGAGAATATCCGTACGAATACTTTCGAATCTAGATAAATTCCGGATATATTCAAACCGATCTTTTCCCAAAAGATAAACAGCATCACCCCATTTTTCAAATTTTTCAATTTCCTTGGTTACCTGTGCTTTCCTGTTTTTTATATTCGGGTGAGAACTTCGGCTGTCATCATAATCCTCAACTGCCTTAATATCATACTTTTTGATTGGAAATAAATTTTCTGGAATATAGATATAGGGACTGTTAAAATAGTTTTTTGGAAATTCAATTTCATCAAAGGGTAAATAGGAATACATCAAAACATCAAAAGTTGGCAACATTTCCGATTTGCTGTAACCTGCAGAATTATATAATGCAACCCCCAATTTATCAGCTTCTAATTCTTTGTCTTTAGAATAAATACTCAACTGACGAATTCGATCTCCGTGACCTTTCAAGTGATTCTTGTACTCAAACGTTTCTATTACATGGTTTTCTGTATAATGTGAGATTTCATGTCCTAGAACAAAAGCGAGTTGCGCTTCATTTGCCAATTGAGCGATCAAACCTGTTGTAACAAACACAATCCCCTGATCTGTAGAAAGTGCATTCGATTCGTTTGACTTTATTGTGTAAAATCGAAGTTTCGCTTTTAAATCCGGATGTTTTTCTTTCAACACTTTTTCGGCTACTTCACTCACATACGTTGAGATTTCATCACCATAAATAACCATTCCTGAATGAAGAAGTTCATCAATCCCATAATAAATTCCTTGCAAAAATATTTTCTCCTGGGATTTGGTTAAATTTCCTTTCTTAAGCCCTGTCTGAATTTGCTCGGTAATCTTATCAGATGTAGAGTAAAAAAAATCCTTTGGAATTTCGCCTACGGATCGAAGTGTTTTGTAATTATTAAAGTCCTGCTGAGCATATCCCTTGGAGATAAACAACAGGGAAACAATTAGATTGAAAATGTGCACTCGTAATCTCATAATTAAAAGCATTAGATTAACACTGAATTGGTGGTTATATTGTGACATCCATTGGTATTAGGCATACCGGTATAGGATTCATTTTATGCAAGTTTGCTCGGTTAAATTTTCTATAGATTATCAATACTTCCTTTTGTCTTTCTGAAAGATTAGCTTCGTCTCCGGCATAATCCATCGCCCATTCTAACTCCGAATACGTAGCTCCAATTTGTTCTTCATCACTTCTTCCATCTTCCCAAAGTCCATCAGTTGGTTTGGCAATAATAATTTCTTCTATAACATTGAGGTGTTTTGCCAATTGCCAGACTTGTGTCTTTGTCAAATCCGCTATCGGACTAAGATCAACTCCTCCATCTCCATATTTCGTAAAGAAGCCAACACCAAAATCCTCCACTTTATTTCCTGTACCAACTACCAAGCAATTATTAGCTTGTCCAATAGCATACAAAGTCAACATTCTCAATCGAGAACGAGTATTTGCCATTGCAAGAAAATTGTCTAATACATGTACAGGTAAAGCGCTTTCTAATTGGGAAAAAGAAGGT
>CAIUKX010000247.1 GCA_903899795.1 uncultured Flavobacteriales bacterium | reverse complement strand
ATTGAGGCTGGGTTGAAATGTGTGCAGGGTAAAGGGGTTGTGAATTCAATTTCTTTGAAAGAGGGTGAAGAGAACTTTATTCGTCAGGCTAAAGCCATCAAACGATACGGTGCAGCTGTAATTGTAATGGCTTTTGATGAATTAGGTCAAGCTGATAACTATGAGCGAAGAATCGAAATTTGCAAGCGGGCATACGATATTTTGGTGGATAAGGTAAAGTTCCCGAAAGACGATATTATTTTTGACCCGAATATCTTTCCGGTAGCTACTGGAATGGAAGAGCATAATAACAATGCACTTGATTTTTTCCGAGCTACAAAATGGATACGGCAAAATTTGCCAGGAGCACATGTAAGTGGTGGAGTGTCCAACGTTTCTTTTTCTTTCAGAGGAAATGACAGAGTTCGGGAAGCAATGCATTCGGCTTTTTTATACCATGCTATCCAAAACGGAATGGATATGGGTATTGTCAACCCAACAATGCTCGAAGTTTACGACAATGTGGACAAAACATTGATGGAATATGTGGAAGATGTATTGTTCAACAAAAGATCGGATGCAACTGAACGTTTATTAGAATATGCTGATACAGTAAGTGGGGAAGGTAAAAAGCGTGAAATTGACTTATCATGGAGAAATGTTCCGGTAAATGAACGACTGTCATACGCTCTGGTAAAAGGGTTGGTTGAGTTTATTGACGAAGATGTGGAAGAATGCCGCCATCAATTTGCCCGACCGATTGAAGTCATTGAAGGTCCTTTGATGGATGGGATGAACATCGTTGGAGATTTGTTTGGAAGTGGGAAAATGTTTCTTCCTCAAGTTGTGAAATCTGCCCGTGTAATGAAGAAGGCAGTTGCCTATTTATTACCTTTTATAGAAGCGGAGAAAAATGGCGTTCAATCTTTTTCCGGTAAAGTCTTAATGGCAACCGTTAAGGGTGATGTACATGATATAGGTAAAAATATTGTAGGAGTTGTTTTGGCTTGTAACAATTACGAAGTGATTGATATGGGAGTAATGGTTCCAGCTGACAAAATTATTCAAAGAGCGATAGAAGAAAAAGTTGATATCATAGGATTGAGCGGATTGATTACACCGTCTTTGGATGAAATGGTAACTGTAGCCAAAGAAATGGAACGTGCAAATTTGTCCATTCCATTAATGATTGGCGGAGCGACAACTTCGAAGGTTCATACTGCTGTAAAAATTGATCAGAATTTCTCTTTGGATCAGGCAATTCATGTTTTAGACGCTTCAAGGGCTGTTACTGTCGTTGAAAGTTTATTAGGGTCGAAGAAAGAATTGTTTGTGGCGAATATCAAAGAAGA
The DNA here is from genome assembly GCA_903899795.1 of uncultured Flavobacteriales bacterium. GTDB lineage: Bacteria > Bacteroidota > Bacteroidia > Flavobacteriales_D > Crocinitomicaceae > CAIUKX01. The sequence continues at coordinate 8,106 of CAIUKX010000247.1, read as the reverse complement.
ATACGTACGTCTGCGTGAACACCATGAGAAAAGTAAGAATTCGAAAAGAATGCTGACAATTGATGAAGCAAGAAAAAATAAATTTCAGATCGATTGGAATCAAAATGATATTACCATTCCGTCGCAGTTAGGGATTCAACAGTTTATTTCTTATTCTTTGGAAGAATTGGTGGATTATATTGACTGGACACCTTTCTTTCAAACGTGGGAATTGCATGGTAAATTTCCTGCCATACTTACGGATGAAGTGGTAGGTTCGGAGGCAACGAAATTATATGCCGATGCGCAAGAAATGTTGAAGCGTGTGGTAGCTGAAAAATGGTTGAATGCCAATGCGGTTATTGGTCTTTTTCCGGCCAATTCTGTTGGTGACGATATTGAAATTTATAGTGATGAGACGCGAAGTCAGGTGATTCATATTCAACATTCACTCCGTCAGCAAATTCAAAAGGTGGCAGGACAACCCAATATCGCTTTGGCAGATTTTATTGCTCCAAAGGAATCGGGAATCAAAGATTATGTGGGAGGGTTTGTTGTGACTTCGGGAATAGGTATGGATGAACATATTATTCGTTTTGAAAACGATCACGATGACTATAATTCCATTTTGTTAAAGGCTTTGGCAGATCGATTGGCGGAAGCATTTGCTGAACGTATGCACGAACGGGTCCGAAAAGAATTTTGGGGATATGCTTCAGAGGAAAAATTAGATAATGTTGATTTGATTAAAGAAAGTTACCGCGGAATTCGTCCAGCGCCTGGATATCCTGCTTGTCCGGATCATACAGAAAAAGTGGGACTTTTCCGCTTGTTGAATGCAACTGATATTACAGGTGTTTCTTTAACAGATAGCTTGGCAATGTTGCCTGCTTCATCGGTGAGTGGCTGGTATTTTGGTCATCCTGAAGCAAAGTATTTCGGACTGGGAAAAATTAATGTGGATCAGGTCGAAGAACTTGCAAAACGGAAAGAGAAGTCACAGGAAGAAATGGAAAGGTGGCTGTCTAGTGTGATGTTTTGATTAAGTCGATTAGACTTCAATTTTTTGGGATTAAGGTTTTTGTTGTTTTGTAGGTTATTGTCTCAGGATAGTTGCCTGCACCGACACCAAAGTTAAATTCTCCAGAAATTATCAATTTGCTTTTGGAAAATTCTTTTATCGAATAAATATAATTATAGGGTATGTTTGGCGATATATCATTTCCTATTGAATCTTTTGCCCAGCAGCTGTCGATCATCAGATTTATTTTGTCACAAATGTTTGTTGTAAATTGCCATGTTCCTTTATAATTTAATTCCCTCAGGTCGATGGAACTTTTTTTCGAGTAGGAATAGGTTCCTTTTTTACTAAAGGCGATTATCTCCGTATATTTTTGAGGCGATAATACAGAAGAATGATAATGAAAACTATCTTTCACAAATACAGCGTCTGGTGTAGATGTCCCATTGTAAATAGCGTGCATTGAAGTATCAAGAGACAGTCCGTAAAAAAGACCTGTGTCATAAATATAATTGATTGTATTTTTTGTCCAGTCGACGTCGCCATATATCCAAGGGTTATGGTATTCGTTCAGGGTTGTTTTTGAACCAATTTCATAGCTTAATATCCACTCTTTGCAGAGTAATCTTTGGTGGTAATGAACACTTTTTTTACACGATGATGTCAAAAGGAACATTGCAGCTATTGACATCCATGTAAAAAGTGTTTTTTTCATCTTGTTTCGACTAATTAGGTTCTTAATTCAAATAACGAAGTTAACTTTATTTTGGTTGGAAATGAATAACAACGAAAATCCATATCTTTAACCCAATGAAAGTCGAAATATATACAGATGGCGCTGCAAAGGGAAACCCTGGGAGAGGTGGTTATGGAGTTCTGATGCGATTCAATGGGAAAATCAAAGAGATGTCCGAGGGCTTTCGAATGACAACGAATAATCGGATGGAGTTGTTAGCTGTTATAGTTGCTTTGGAATCGATGAAGACGAATCAATATCCAGTTCATGTTTATTCCGATTCAAAATATGTGATTGACAGTATTTCAAAAGGTTGGGTTTTTAACTGGCAACGAACCGGTTTTAAAGGAAAGAAGAATAAAGATTTATGGTTGAGATATTTACAGGTTCATCCAAAATTTACATTAGTATTTCACTGGGTAAAAGGTCATGCAGGCCATCCCGAAAATGAACGTTGTGATGTCTTGGCTGTAGCTGCTGCTGAAGGAAAAAATCTTTTGATTGATGCTTTTTTTGAAAAAGAGCAAGAGAAAAGCACCCTTTTGTAGGGACTTAACCGTGCATATACCGCATATGCGTAAACGTGATCATATCGCGCACGCCATTTTTTATAATGGAATATTTATTCTGCCAATTTAGCAAAGGCATGACAGGCCTTCATAAAGGTATAAATCAGTGGATGTGCGATTTCTCTTGTTGAGGAAATTTGCGGACAGCAACCACAGGCTACAAAAAACATGTGATCTTTTAAACTGATGACTTCAGGTTCTTCAAATTGGTTATATGCTTCAATATCGATTATCTTATTTTCCAGTAGCTCAATCAGCTGAGGATACATACTATAACGCGAAGACGTGAGCTCAATATTATTGTGGTTTTCGTAGATCTTAATAAATTCTTTCGAGTGAGGAATTAAGGTTAAGCGCTCAAATTGCTGCCCATCCACCAAATTTTCTGAGATCAATTTTTCACCATTAGGATTTAATTGATGACGGCTTACAAGTACTTCAACCATTGTCTTAAAACTTTCTCCAGTAAGTAAAACAGGAATCTTAAGTAGCATGATTGTATCTAAAATACCTCCGAGAAAAAAAGGATTCTTGAAAGGTCCGGGAGCAATCCAAACGCCGTCGTATTGCTCAAACATCTGAGTTTTCAGTTGAGCAGCTTCTGTGATTTTAATCCAATAATAATTGATTTCAACTTCTAAAAAGCGGGACGAATGATCTAAAGCGAGATTAGTTGCTTGGTGTGAGTTATACGTGAAATTATAGTCTCCAATAATAGCTATTTTTAAACTGACACTCATAGAGCATTTTTTCCTGTTCAACCAAGCAATAATTTTCTTGATTGGAATTCCATAAGATTATTTTTTAAACCAACCCTTAAATTGCCCGTTTTGTATTCTTATCGAATCCAATCCTGGTGCAGGATTTGTACCTGATTGATAATAAACGTAGCAGTTAAAGGTACAAACAAATTTTGAATAATCGCCAGTTGCGTCAGATTCCTGAACAATGTTCGTGAATTTTGCATCTTGAAAGTTTGTACTCGCTTCGTGGGACGCATAGATCGTTCCGCTTGCATCTTTATAAACTACATTGAAACCATTTGTACAGTCATCCTTGTATGTAGGCAAAATATTGGATGCTGAAGTAAAGAATCCATCAAAAGAAGTTAAAGGAAGATCGGTTTGTGCAGCACCTGTCCAGCTGATTTTACCAAGTCGTATTTTGACAGAAGGAGTTGAAGCAGTTGTAGATGACATCTCAGCACAATAAATTTCAGAAGATTGAGCTGGAGGGTTTAATAAGTTTATTTCATTTTGACTGCTGCAGTCATAACCTGAAACATTTTGAATAAACTCTGTTGAAGTTCCATTAACGGTCCCAGAAAATTTACATTGTAAATCAACTTTTGGAGTTGGGGCAGGAATAATTTCGTGTTTGATACATGAAAAAAGCATCAAGACGGCAACGAATACGGAAAGTATAGTTTTGAATTTCATAGTCTGTTAAATTTTGTTTGCAGTCTTTGGACTGAATTTACCTGACCAAAATACGTTTTTTTTTTCAAACAGTTGCCTCTGGATGAAAAAAAGTGGACTAACTTTTACCAAATACCACTTTTCCGATAGAATTATGCCCTGATTTGTTTAATATTTTGACCAAATTCGATTGCTTCTAATGTAATGGGAGGATATATACTTTTTTCAAGATCGAGATGATATAGTAAATTTCCATTGTACATTTTGTCTATTTCAAACAAGTTCGAGATATCAATTTCTTCAATCATTTGCTTTTGAATGTTATTGATCAAACAATTCAAATCTGAAAAACTGATCAATAGTTGCGTATCATAGGATAAATTACCTTGTTGAACATTGGCTTTTACAATTACTTCGTGATCTCCTGTTTCAAAAGTGATTTGTTGCACCTCTATTTTGTCGAATTTTGCTTCCATAACTTTTCTTTTTATACCTTATTTACGATACAAAGATTGCTTGAGGTCAACGTAAACTATTTACGTTGTGTAAAAAAGTTAAAAAAATACCTTATTGAGATAGTAATTTATGGATTTGGGATTTTTTTTTCAGTAATTTCACCCCACAAACTAAATAGAACTTGATTATGAAATACGAACGAATTGATCGACAGTTATATATCAAAAACAGACAGAAGTTCACCTCTAAAATGGATGCGAAATCGCTAGCTGTTTTTAATTCAAATGATATTTTTCCGATAAGTGCTGATAGTACGATGCCATTTCAACAGCATAGAGATATACTTTTTCTGTCAGGTGTTGATCAAGAGGAAAGTATTTTAGTATTGTTTCCGAATTGTTTCAATGAGAAACACCGCGAAGTATTATTCCTTCGGGAAACGAACGAGCACATAGCCATTTGGGAAGGTGAAAAATTGACAAAGGAAACTGCTTTCGAAGTTTCAGGTATAAAAACAGTTTATTGGTTGGACCAGTTTCCAGTAATATTCAAACAAATGATGGCAGAAGCTGAAAACATTTATTTGAATACGAATGAACACTTGAGAGCGAATACCGAGGTTCAGACGCGAGAAGACAGGTTCATTGAAAAAGTGAAATTGGAATATCCGGCTCACTCGGTCAAAAAAAGTGCGCCGATTATGCATACAATTCGTGCTGTAAAAGATCAAATCGAAATAGATTTGATGCAACGTGCATGTAAAATTACAGAGGCTGGATTCAGACGTCTTTTGAGTTTTACTAAGCCAGGAGTTTGGGAATACGAATTAGAAGCAGAATTAATCCATGAGTTTGTTCTAAATCGTTCGAAAGGATTTGCCTACACACCAATTATAGCTTCAGGTGGAAATGCTTGTGTATTGCACTATATTGAAAATAATCAGCAATGTAAAAGCGGTGATGTTATTTTATTGGATGTTGCTGCAGAATATGCAAATTATTCATCTGATTTAACACGTTGTATACCCGTAAATGGACGTTTTACTGATCGTCAAAAAGCAGTATATAATGCGGTTTTACATGTAAAGAACGAAGCTGAGAAATTATTGATTCCGGGAACATATTTAGCTGATTATCATAAAGAAGTTGGATTGATTATGCAAGATCAATTGGTTCAATTAGGTTTGATCGATGCAACAGATATCAAAAATCAAGATCCTGAATGGCCGGCTTATAAGAAGTACTTTATGCACGGAACTTCTCACTATATCGGTTTGGATACGCACGATGTTGGTTTATGGAATGTTCCTATGGAGGCTGGAATGGTGTTTACATGCGAACCAGGTATTTATATACCTGAAGAAAATCTGGGAATTCGACTGGAGGATGATCTTGTTGTTCAAGCATCAGGAAATCCATTCAATTTGATGAAAGATATTCCTTTGGAAGTTGAAGAAATCGAAACATTGATGAACCAATAAAATGAGTCAAAAAATATTGAATTACAGGATGTTCGGAAATGGGCATCCTGTATTTTTTTTACATGGATTTCTGGAATCGATAACGATGTGGAATGTTCTACAATTGGAATCTTTTCCATTTCAAGTAATATTAATTGATCTTCCAGGGCATGGGAAATCAAAAAATGAAGATGATCATGATCCCTCGATTACCTTCATGGCTGAAAAAGTGATAGAATTAGCTGATCATTTAGAGATTTCAACTTTTTCTCTCGTCGGTCACTCAATGGGAGGGTATGTAGCCTTGGAGTTGAAAAACAAGTGGAAAGACCGTTGTGATAAAGTAGTATTGATGAATTCTAATTTTTGGGAGGATTCGGATTCAAAAAAGAAAGATAGGCTGAGAGTTGCTGAAATTGTTTTCAAGAATAAATCCCATTTTATTCGAGAGGCGATCCCCAATTTATTTGTCAGAAAAGAAAATTTCCCATCTGAAATTTCTGCATTGATCTCAGAGGCGCTGGAAATGGATAAGCATGGTATTTCCTATGCTTCCCTAGCGATGAGAAATAGGGGGAACACCAAAAAAGTGATTCAAAATTATCCGAAAGATTTTTTAATAATTCAAGGGGCTTTGGATACAATTGTACCTATGGATAAGATGAAAGAAGAATTAGGCAGTATCAATATTCAGGTGGAAGTGATAGATAAAGTGGGACATATGTCACATTTTGAAGCAACGGAATCAGTAAAAAATAATTTACTAAAATTTCTATAGAATGTTAGTAATGGTACAGACGTTGCATTACATCGTCTGTACAGAAAAAAAACGGAAACTATTAGTTTCCGTTATCGTTGAAAATCCATATTGCTATCACTGGGGGTGGTAAAAGTTTATTCATAATACACAATTTTTAAGTTACTTGACTTTGTAAATATAGACTGCTTTTGATCGCGTTTTTTGAGAAACATTTTATCTGTTATAGAAATTGATTTAAGCGTTCGATATTCAAAGTTATATGGCGTATAATTCATTTAAATGGTAGATTTATTTATTTTCGTGTAAAATAGATTATCTATTTTAGAGTATCTTGCACTCTCTAAAGGTATGGTGGGTCAACTAACTTGAAAAAATAAACGGATATGAAACTAAGAGCTATTGTTGTTGATGATGAGGATTTTGCACGTAAAAACCTTATATTGTTATTGGAAGAATTTTGTCCCGAAATCGAAGTGATTGGAGAGGCCTCCCGAAAAGAGCAGGCAAAAGCAATTATTGAAGCGTCGAAACCGGATGTAGTTTTTCTGGATATTCGTATGCCTTCAGGTTCTGAAGGATTTGAATTATTGGAAGAAATTGAGGAGAAAGACTTTTTAGTAGTTTTCGTTACCGCGTTTAAAGATTTTGCAATCAAGGCTTTTAATGCAAATGCAGCATATTATCTTTTGAAGCCGATAGACATAGATGAATTATTAGCCTCAGTTGCAAAATTGGTAGAGACAAAAAGAATTTATTCTGAAAATCCACAAAGTTTCTCGACGTATTTTAATTCGATGAGAAATTTATCAGATACATTGATTCGTAACAAGCCTAACAATAGAATAGCGATTAGTCACACCAAAGGACTGAAAATTATTGAGGATGATACAATTGTTAACCTAGAAGCAAGTGGAAATTGTACTACAATCTATTTTGAAGATGGTACACGTTATTTAGATACAAGAACACTTAAGGTATACGAAAACATACTTGATCCTACAAAATTCTGCAGAATTCATAAATCTCATATCATTAATTTGAATCGTTTGACAGGTTATTTACATGAAGATGGGCATTTTGCAGTATTGAAAGGTGGACTTCAAGTTCCTGTGGCAAGAAACAGGGTTACTGAATTTGTTAAAATGCTAAAAGACGCCTATTAGGAATGAAGTTTTTTTTCCTTTTTTGTTTATTTCTAGTTGGATATATTGGGATTTATGCCCAAAAATATTCCTTTGTTTCCTTTAGTCGTAATGAAGGTTTACCTGCTTCACAAGTGAATTGTTTTACTGAAGATTCAGATGGATATTTGTGGATCGGTACACTTGGAGGTTTGGCTAAGTTCAATGGGAAAGATTTTGTTACTTATTCCTCTCAGAATGGCTTCATCAGTAACAGAATTTGGTCGCTCAATGAAATTGATGGTGATCTATGGGTTGGACTTGAAGGAGGAGTTGCAAGATATGATAAGAAAAATTTTCAAAATTGGGCATTTCATGGTGACCAAAAAACAATTCTGGCTCGTTCAGTTGTTAAGTTTAAAGATGAGATTATTGTCGCTACTTATGGTGGTGGGTTGTTTCGTGTAGTTGGTAAAAAGATCGTCAAGATTTTATTGTCCAATAGACAAGAAGATTTCGATTTTGTAAGAGATTTAATAGTTGCTGATGGTAAATTGTTTGTCATCACTAAAGGAGGTGTTTTTTCT
>CAIUKX010000246.1 GCA_903899795.1 uncultured Flavobacteriales bacterium | reverse complement strand
ATTGACACTCATTTTTACTGGTTGCAGGGAGTCGGATGTTTCAAAGATTGAACCTAAACACATCTATAAAGGGAAAGGTGACACTTTCAAGTACACACAGATTTTGACACAAAAAGGTGACGTAGAAATGATTGTACCCATTTTAAAACCATTGGAAGATGCCATTAAAGAAAATGGCGGTAAACCCGCGACCCCTATTACTCAACAAAAGTTTAATATTGAGGTAAAAAATTTTATTCGTGATTGTGGATTGAAACATGAGGTTACACTTTCTTACTTAGATAAGAAAGGTAAAAAGCAATTTGCTGTTGGGAAATTTCATGAGTTCATTACTTCACACATTGGACGAAGAACTTTTATTACAAATCTGATCAACTTTATTCCAATCCCTATTCTTACAAAAATGACAGGGCATAAGTTGAAAGATAAAAGTGTCATTTTTAGTTACAATAAAATGACCTTGCTTGAAAATGCTGTACTTTTTAGAAAACTGTTAAAATTAATGTCAAAGGATTACCCTGATCATTTCTTAATTAAATTGATCTAGTTAACGTAGTATAAAAAACAGAGCGGTGTTCTTAATGTATAGAATACCGCTCTGTTTTTTGAATTGGATATTGAGTTGTAAGTTTGATTTAAGTGTACTTTAAATTCTCAATGTATTCCGCAATCGATGATTGAGGGTAACGAACTCTACGCTGATTAATTTTAATTCGTTTAATCATTCCTTGCTTGACAAGTTTATATAGCGTATTAAAACTAACACCTAAGATCACCATTACCTCTTTTGCATCCAATAAGACCGTTTTACCTTTTTCGATCTGTTCAGGTGTTGGATTCGGGTTCGGATTACCTCCATGAATACTTTTAAATCTTGCGAACTCTCTATTGAGTTCTGCTAACTGATTTTTTAAGCTGTCCACTTCGTTAGAAAGACTATTGACAGCTAACTGCAACAATTTTGTTTCCATACTAATTTAATTTAAGTGATTAATTTTGATTTACTTCTTTGCTTTGTTTGGTTAACTTTTACTTTTTTGTTTCTTATTCTGTCTGTTTCGTTACATTTTCATTTTATAGATTAATAAATTAGAAACTGTACCCCGTCCAATTTTTAGGAACAGGAACAGAGTACGGTTTCATTTTTTGAATAGAATAAAGTATTTTAGAAATAACCTTTAAAGACAAACACTCATCAGAACCAACATTATGCAATGTTCATTCGATTTTTAGCGTTCTCTTAATAGTCGCACAGAATAAGATAGGTTTTATCTTTTCCGTTTTTATCCTCTGTGCTTCGAGGATGTCTAAGTTGACAACAAATGTATCAACCTGTTTGCCGAGTTACTCAAATTTTACTTTATTTAAGTAATCAAAGTACGACCGCTCTCATTAGTGGGTTCAGTTTATTTGTTCGACTACATTCGACACTCTGCCCGAGAACTTTCTCAATCATACCAATTGCGACTTGGCTTGTTTTTTCGCTGTATATCTGTTAAAACAAATATCAGTGACGGTTATTATTGTAAATACTTTGCTTGTATTCAGTATTACTATTTTCCTTTCCTTGTTACCTTTTTACAAAGTCTCTTTAGATCAATCAGGTAATAAATCCAGACTAACAATAAAAAGGTGTTAAGGATCAATATTATCTCCATTTTACTATGTTTAATTACTTACTTTGTTTCTTAATAAGTGTCATGAATCACCTACTCGAAACAAAGATAAAGTACATAGCGCGATCGGGGTAGCAGATCGCTACCCCTAGATTTTCAAAAAAGTTTTTCAGGAAATAATTTCAATTAAAGCAGACAGGCAAAACGGTTGTTATTTGCTCATTTTTGTGATCTGTTTATCAATTGAATCAAGGATGGTTTGATTATTCAATTTTGCTAAATAAGATCGCACTAACTTTAAATCTTCAAGTGTTTTCTTGGGTGAAGAATTTGAGAAAGGCTTTAGCATTTTTTTATAGATTTCGGAATTAGCGATTTTATCGTAAGGAATTCCAGTCATACAATGAAGTATTTCGGCACAAGTGGTAACATCTATTTTACTCCGATCTATTCCAGCCATTTCAAAAATGTAGTGCGCCATAATAACGATTTGTGATCTTGTAAATTGGTATTTATGATTACTGGGCGATAATTCGTCTTTTGATTCAAGAACATAGAATTTTTCTACATCGATTAATAATTCTTGAGTAGCTTGGTAAATAGCAAGGATTTTGATTATTCCCTGTTCTGATAATGCAGAAAGTTTATGTTCCTGTTCCATTAGATCATCCAAGCTACAATCGTCGTTATTTATTCCATTTTGATAGTATAAAGGAAGTTCGTAAACATCAAAATTTGGATTTTCATAAGAAACACAAAATGCTTGATTTTGGGCTTTGTCGCTATGTTTACGAATGGTTGGTAAACTCTTTAATGTTTGTTGAATAGCGTTCTTCAGATCTATTTTTCTAAAATGATTAAATACTGTTTTTAATTCTTCAAAGAAGATGGTATTATGAGGAAGAGAATAATTTTTCTCGAACAAAACATTTTTATAGTGATTATAGGCATATTCTTTATCGGTAGCCCCTTCCATTTTAGCCAAAAAAAGCTTTTTCAGTACTTTATAAATGTCCTGGCGTTCTTTTTCAAATTGATTTTGAAGTGATTCTTTGCTTTCCATAATGGAAGAACGCATCCAATACCATTTTCTTACATTTTTTTGAATTATTTCTGAAAATTTAAGGTTGTAGCTAAATTCATTTTAAGCTCACAAAAATCATAATTTGTAAAAATAAGCATTTCCCATGTTCCTCCTCAGCTAACATCAAGTTGTTGCTAGGTTAGGCAAGGTTTTCTAAGGTCACTATTTTAAGCTATTTTTCGTTTTTTTATTTGAAACAACCGTAAAAAACGTACAAATAATAATGAAATTATTTATACATTGTGTAATAAATTAGATCTTGACCGTTATGATAAAAAAGTACTGTTTACCTAATAATCCTAAAGACAATGAATTCAGAAAAATATTACACCCCACAAGAATTAATAGATCGTTTTCCTCAAACTTTAGATTTTGAATGGACTGCTTCAATAATTACCGAGCTATTTGATGCAGGATTGCTTAAAGGAGAGTTTGAAGGAATGGAATTACGAATAGAAAAATCCAGTTTTTTAAGATTATTGATGTACCGATTTATTAAATCACCGATTTGTAAAAATTGATTTTTTCGTGAATCCCAGTGTTTACCCAAGTTGGGCTAGGTACTTGCAAGGTTACACCATGTAAGTGCAAGGTTGTTGCAAGGTTATTACAAGGTCACTTTTACGGTTTTTACGGTAAATTGAAAAAAACCTGCAAAAAGTTTGTATATTTCCATCTATCAAAGTCAACAAATGAAACAAGATGATTACTTCTTAAACCAAATAGATATACTTGGAAGGGTGTTAGGCAAAATCATTGCGGATTTATTGCAACTTAAAAGCAAAGGTCAAGTAATGGAAGGAATTGAAGTTGCCAGTGAAGCGTTGAAAAGTGAATTGGATTTAGACATAAATGATCTACTATTGTTACCGATAGAAAAATTAATAGCTGTTCTTCAAAACAAAAATAAATTGAATCTTGATCATCTAGCGAAAAAATTCTCGGAAAACCGCGAAATATTCAATAGAAAATTTTACCCGGGTAGACCTCCTCCTTTGGCTCAATAAAAATCTGTGTAACTAAAAAATGATGGCTCCTCATGTAGCACATTTTTTTCGCCTTTTATTAAGCTTTCTTTTGGTATGTATAAACCCTATATAGACTCTAAGAAAACTTAGATAATAATACCAAACAAAACGTTTCATTACTTTTCGCTCAACCCAATATTTGTATTAAACGTGAGAACTTCAGTAAGCTGACATCATGACTGAATTACTAAGAATTCATAAAAGGT
>CAIUKX010000245.1 GCA_903899795.1 uncultured Flavobacteriales bacterium | reverse complement strand
GTGAAAAATTTCACTGTATTCGTATAGTAACGGATTCCTGTTATTACAATAAGTATCAACAATCCTCCCAAGTAATTTTTCGATGTTTTTCAAAAAGAAAAATCACTGGAATCAATAAAAAAAATAGATGTTCGGTATAGGGTCTGCTTCCAAATGCACTTTCGAAATCCCAGCACCACCAGGATGAGAAAATCCAAAGATTAATAGCAAAATAGATGAACCAAAATAAAGCCGCAAATTTGTTTTCTTTGAAAAAATAAATCCATCCGGTAAAAACGAGTATCATGATCGGAATCTGCCAAAACAAACCGATCCGAAAACTGAACAAATGCTCGTAAATATGAGGTGAAAGAAAGTTAAATCCTTCACCGCTATATGACCACAAAATCCAGCTTCCCGTTTGCCATTTCCATACTCCGAAAAGTATTCCCAAAGGAATCAGAAAACCAATTATTGTTACTGGAATTCCATACATTTTGGATTGTAAAATTTCTTTGAAAACACGAATAACTTCACTTTTACTTCCTAAAAGCACAGGTAAAATCAATACTACAACCCCATTTGTAGGTCTCACCAGAAAAATCATCCCGACAACAATTCCCAGTAAAAACAAATCTTTCCAACTTACAGTATTTTTCAATCGAAGTACCAATCTCGCAAAGCATCCAAAGAGAAAAAAGGAATACAAATGACTGAGGCAAGGAATATTGATAGCATAAAAAAACAAAGGAGTCGAGATATACAATATGGGAATAAGCCATTGCAAAGCTTTACCTTGATTCGGAAAAAGATCCCGTAAACAACGAGAAAACAGAATCATTCCTAAAACACTATAGAACAGACTCCCAAGGTAAAAACAAAAGAGAAAAACATCTGAATACCCGGTTATTGGCTGTCCGGAAATCCAAGAAATACCGCACGCAATTACAAAAAATGGAAGTTGTAAAATGGCAAGTCCCGGGAAATATTTATCGTAAGTCTTTCCGTTACGGTCCTTGTGCAGATACAATTGAAGATCATCAAATCCAAAATACTTTTTCTCCGCCTGGCGTGTCTTTTCAAAATTTTCGTCGTGATGAATCAATAAACTAGGCAAATAGGCATAATATCCTTTTCCATCCGAATAAATGACATTTCTCAACTCATCCATTTTTGTCAGACGAACAAAACTAAAAATGATCAGAAACGAAATAAACCAATTAAATGGATTCCGAAGGATTTGCTTTGCGTTCATACTGCTGATGAACTACAATTTTTCAATTACAAAATCTGTTCTACGATTTTTAGCTTTGTTTTCCGGTGTTGTATTTGGAACTTTAGGCATTGTCTCTCCATATCCTTTTGCATTCAAGCGATCTGCTCCAATTTTCTGAGACATTAAATAGTCTTTCACAGCTTTGGCACGATTCTCCGATAGCAATAAATTCTCAGCATCTTCGCCCTGATCATCTGTATGTCCTTGAATCATTATTTTAGCCGTAGGATTTTCAACTAGGAATCCAGCAAACTCTTTCAAAATAAATTTTGAACGTTCAGATAAAGCATAAGAGTTTGTTTCAAATAAAATATCATTCAAAGTATAAGCTACTCCAACTTTCAATTGTTTCACCACCAAATCATTTTTAGGCATGGAAACAGGAGTGTTAGTTGCAGTAGCAGTAAGCACTTTCCCTTCATCTGTAACAGGCTTTGAATTCGTTTCTTTTTTCGCCACAGGATTCACTACTTTCGCTACAGCATCTTTCGGTGCTTTGGCCGCCTGAGCTACAAACTCTTCTTTGGTAATTAATTTTGAATCAAAAGCATAACCTTCTTTCTTAACGGTAACCATTACATCTTGCTTCGTAGGATTCTTCACAACGACCGCATATTTACCATCGTCACCGTTCACTTTCACAGTTGATTTTTCACCCGATCCATTGTATGCTACTTCAATTGAAGCATCTTTGATCGGTTTACCGTTTTCATCTTTCAACTCCCCTTTCATAATGGTTACTGCTGAAGGACGAGCCGCTTCATACAATTCGAAAGCATAGATATTCCAATTTCCACCCTGACGAGAAGAATAATAGGCTAATTCACCATTTGTAGAAACAAAAATCCCTAATTCGTCTTCCGGTGAATTAATCGGAATTCCAATATTCTTCGGTTTTGACCAAACACCATTGTTTCTTCGAATGTAAAAGATATCCAGTCCTCCAGCACCTTTTCTCTCGTCCGAACAAGTGGAAACAAAATAAAGTGTTTCACTGTCCTGGTGCAAAAAGGGACTTTTATCTTTTCCAGCCGTATTGATTTCATCGAACGGACGGGCATCTCCCCATTTTCCATCTTTGCCTCTTTCTACTACATAGATATCATTGTCTTTTGTTGTAGGTCGCATGGCTGTAAAATACATTGTATTTCCGTCGGCAGACAAAGTAGGCTGACCTTCCCAACCGTTTTTTGTATTGATCTTAGCTCCCATGTTTTCCGGAGTTGTCCAGATAAAATCATTTCCTCCAGCCCCACTACGTGTGAACTCTGTTCTGTATAAATCGCAATTCAAATAGTTTTGCCCACTTGGTTGCATTTCGTTCTTACATGCACAAAAAATCATCTCCTTATTATCAACCGACATAGTGGCCGCACCATAACTTTGGAAAGAACCGTCATTAAAAGGTTTTGAAAAAGGCGTTCCTTTATCAAATGGAGTTGCAATATTTGGTCGTAATGAAAACGTAAATTCTTCTACAATTTTATCACGAACAATTTCACCCACTCCACCTCTATCTACCTTTCGCGTATAAAACATCAACTCATTATCCGGTGAAATCATCGGGAAATATTCATCATTTGCTGAACTTACATTGGGAACCATTTTCGGATCAAAAGGTACTTTTTGACTATTCAATTCTGCATCTGCTTTATACTTTTCTAGGCAATTAGTCGCATGTGTTTTTTGTTTTGTATAGATGTCTGAAAATTTAGCTGGATCGGAACTCTTAAAATCCATGAATTTTTTGTACCAAATCTCTGCTTCTTTGGTATTTCCTTGTTCAGCACTAATGGTCGCTATATAGAAAAAACAATCAGCATGATAATCAGCACAATGTTTCAACGTTTCTTCAAATTTTGTTTTTGCTGCATT
>CAIUKX010000244.1 GCA_903899795.1 uncultured Flavobacteriales bacterium | reverse complement strand
GTATTATAGATAACGACACCTCCTGCAGGAAATCTAAAGTTTAGATTTTTCTTTTTCTTGGGAACAGGTGTATTCAAACCGTTTGTCCATGCATATGTGGATGTCAGCATTGGAGGAACTATTCCAGATAAGAATGATTTTGTTGAAGATTCACGAACACCAATAATAGTAAATGGTTTTTGATCCACTAACCATTCCATATTAAATGCTTGTTTGAGTAAATGCTCGATTAGAATTGACACATATCCTTTACCTCGTGCTCCACGTTTTACACAAATGCAATCAACTGATAAAATGATTTGTGGAACTTCAGATATCTTACGCAGCATAAGAGTTGCAACTAATTCATCATTTTCGGAGAACCCCCAAATTCTGCAATTAGAATCTGTGATCCAATCATGAATCTGTTGATCGGGTGGCATAAAAATCCAATCCTCTTCACAATAATGGGTGCCCCAGAAATATTTCAAGAGTGGTAAATGATTGGGCATAAATCGCCGAATTTGACTTCCTGCAGGAAGTTGTAGAGTCCGAATAATTGATTTATCAAAGATAGCATTTGGATTATTACATAGATGAATTCCCCGCGACCAAACCATTAATAAATTTGAATACTTAAGTTGCAGTTGGTTAACGCAGATAAATGGACTCTACCGAAATTAAAAAGAAACCGAGATGCCCGTTTGATGGCTGCAGCCGTAAACTAACATTGGTTGACTCGACAACTCTTTGCAAATGTAATCTAGCATTTTGTCCAAAACATCGGCATTCGGAGGATCATAAATGCACCTTTGACTATCAGAAAAAGGCGCAACGTGATCTTAGTAATTCATTGGTCAAGACAATTGGACAAAAGATTGAGGTGATTTAACCTGAAGCAGGAATGCTCCAATGCTTCATAGAAGGATATTTTTCATTTAGGGATTTTATCCATGACATACATGTTTCATACGAAATCGGTTGTCCATGACCTTCAAAACCATTCTCTGTCCTCCAATACAGAATATACAGTGTTTCCAGCATTTTAATTTTAAATAATCGTAGGATGTATTTCAAATTTTTTTGGGCCTTCTACTTAACCAAGAAGATGAGATACTGATATTCATAACCAATTGTTTTCAAATCCACATAATCCCGATGCCGGAAACCTGAAGCCTCTGCATCTTTTACAATCTGTTCCATGCTTGGCATATATACATCATGGCGTTGTTTTCTTATTGTGCCATCCTTGAATTTAAATTCCTCTGTAAATGATCCAGTTTCTTTATCCAGATCAAAATCCGCCTCATATTCAAACTTCTCAAAGACGACCGATGATTTTGTAATTCTCTTCTTAGAATATCGCTGAAGAGAAAAAGCAGGAAAAGGCGACGCCGAATCCAAGATAGGATCAAACTTTTCTCTATTCACAACATGCAATGCAAGAATAGAACCAGGTTTCATCCATTGGAAACAATTACGAAACACATCCCGACGATTAGGAAAATAGTATAAACTAAAATAAAAGAAACAAACAATATTAAATTGATCGGGTGCAAAAAGATCGGTTGTAAGAGCATCACCAATCTTCCAATCTACATGTTTCAAAGAAGGAAACTTAGATTTACATTTATTAATCATGGCTTGGCTCCGATCAACACCAGTTGCAGCACCACATCCCAACTTCATGAATTCAGATATATGATCTCCTGTTCCACAACCAACATCAAGTAGATTCCATGTTTCTTTTTCTGTAATTAGTCTCTTACAATATTTATCAATAATTTCCACTTCATAAGGAATTCTTTCTTTTTGGCCTTGAACAAGTTGGTCGTAGATTCCTGCATAGAAACCATCATATAATTTATCAGTCGGGATTATGATTTCTTTTTCCGATGCATGATGCCCCGTAAATCCTTCTTCTGTTGAAGAGGTCCATTCAAATGACAGTCGCTGAATTATGTAAACAGTCAAGCAGAATAGAAAAAAGAAAAGTGGAATCGTAATATATAACATCCCTCTTTTCTTTGACGAAGAAAAGAACTAGTTCTTTTTAAACATATTAAATCCGCCATATCTGTATGGCTGAGACAATTACCGGATT
>CAIUKX010000243.1 GCA_903899795.1 uncultured Flavobacteriales bacterium | reverse complement strand
TTGTATCATAGGTACAACGCATGTGTTGTGCCCACAAGGGTTGTACCCACATATGTTGTATCCACATGTATTTTACCAGCAGATTAAAAATAAAAAAAATGAATCAAAAATTAAACAACCTCAGACAAAAATTATCAGAAAATAACTGGGATGCAATCATTATCCCTTGTGCTGACCCACATATGAGCGAGTATATTCCTGAACGTTGGAAATGTTTATCTTGGATTTCAGGTTTTACTGGTTCTGCAGGAAATGGAATTGTGACCAAAGATTTTGCAGGAGTCTGGACGGATAGCCGCTATTTCATTCAGGCAGAAGAACAAATGAAAGATACGGGGTTTCAACTCGTGAAATTGAAAGTTCAGCATGCTCCTGAATATGTAAAGTGGCTTGAGGAAACGTTGCCCGAAAACAGTACTATTGCGATTGTTGGTTCAACCATGGGAATTACTGTTTATCGTTTGATACAAGAAATCGCGAAACAAAAAGGGATTCGTGTTGTCATTGTTGAAGATTTTTGGGATGAAATTTGGCTGGATAGGCCGGCTATTCCTGCAAATGAGATTGTCGAACACAATGTGGTCTTTGCAGGAAAATCACGTTCCGAAAAAATAGGAGAAGTGAGAACTGAAATCAGAAAAGCTGAATGCGATGCTCATTTTATATCGACTCTGGATGATATTGCCTGGACTTTGAATTTAAGAGGAAGTGATACGAAATACAATCCGGTTTTTTTAGCACATCTCTACATTGATTTCAATCAAACCATTCTTTTTGCAAATTTGGCATGTATCTCGGCGACCTTGGAAGAAAAATTGGAAAGCGAAGGAGTTGTTCTTTCGGATTATACTTCACTACCCTCCTTTTGTTCGATTATGGAAAATGGTAAAACGATCCTTATCGACGAGCGTAAGACAACTGTTCAATTGCTGAATGCTTTGCCTATTGGATCTAAAATTGTTAATCAGGTCAATCCTTCGATTGGTTTAAAAGCAATAAAAAATCCAACGGAGCTAGAAAACTTCAGAACAACAATGGTAAAGGATGGTGTCACTTTCGTAAAGTTTTTGATCTGGCTGGAAAATGCGATCGGGAAAGAGAAGATCACGGAACAAACCATGGTCGACAAGATTTTAGAGTACCGACAAATTCACCCTGAATTCGTAGAACCGAGTTTCTCAACCATTGCCGGATATAAAGAACACAGCGCTTTACCGCATTATTCACCTATTCCAGAAACCGATTTTGAAATTCAGCCGGAAGGGTTATTTCTATTGGATTCAGGAGGACAATTTTTGGGAGGAACAACTGATATTACTCGGGTTTTCTCAATGGGGAAAATTACGGAAGAAGAAAGAACAGATTATACGACCGTTTTGAAATCCTTGATTGCTTTGTCTTCCGTTCAGTTTCCGAAAGGTACATCCGCAATTTCGCTAGATGTGATTGCCCGCCGCCCGATCTGGGATGCAGGTAAACATTATGCTCATGGAACAGGGCACGGTGTTGGATATTTTTTAAATGTGCACGAAGGTCCTCAAGCTTTTGGTACCGGGGCAAATGCTATATTGACAACCAGTATGGAAGAAGGAATGGTGACGACGATTGAACCGGGAATTTACAACCGGGGAAGATACGGGGTCCGTCTCGAAAACATGATCATTACAGTTCCATCTCAAATAGTCAATGATCTTGAATTCCTTAGATTTGAAACCATCACTTTGTGTCCTTTTGAACGTGAATTAATTAATGAAGCCTTACTTTCTCCTCAGGAAATCGATTGGTTGAACGATTACCATGAGATGGTTTATGTGCGTTTGTTCACATCCTTGAACAAGGAAGAGTTTACTTGGTTGAAAGAACGAACCAAAAAGATTGAATCATCGTTTCGAGAAGAACAGGAGTATTTGATCCGAGGTTAAGAAAATTACGACAACAAAAAAGAGGGAGCCAATGCTTCCTCTTTTATTCTAAGCAACGGTTTTTAATATTTTAGATCTAGTTTGGTTCTTTAGATTGCTATAAAGATTTACAAAATATGCATTCAATATTTCTGGAGAATAGTTCTCGAATTTTTTGTGAAAGGATTATTTGGAGGATGCTAATTTCCCAATCAAGGTCACAAATTCATTTACTTCTTTAAGGTTATTGTAGATGTGTGTCGATACGCGGACACAATTTAAATCGTGTTCGGGGACTTTTCGTAATTTGAAATGTTGATTTAAGGCTTCATCGTACAATTTTTTATATTCCATGTTTTTTAGGCGAAAAGAAAAAACCGCACTACGAGATCTTTCTTCCAAACTGCTAATGATCTCAATATTATCGTTTTTAAGTTCAATCAAACCATTGAGTATATGATTTGAAAGATATTTAACACGCATCTCGACAAGTTCCATGGTTAATGAGTTGAAAAAAGAAATAGCAGCATTCATTCCTGCCCAAAGTGCAGCATTGTGTGGACCGAAATCAAATCGATGAGCTGTAGCGGAATAAGAGGTGAAGGAAGGAGATGGAGGTTTAACCAAATTCCATTCTTTTTCGCTGAGTGCTCCCACAAAATAGGGTTGAATGGTATCGATAAACTCTTTTCGAATGTAAAGGAAGCCAGTGTCTTTCGGACCACACAACCATTTGTTTCCGCTGCTGACATAGAAGTCACAACCTAAATCCTGCATGTCGAGTTTTAGCATTCCCGCACCATGTGCACCGTCGATAAAAACAGTGATTCCTTGTTGCTTGCCCCATGTGATTATTTCTTTGATAGGGAGAACTTGTCCGTTCGTACAGGCTATATGGGGAATGGTAATGACTTTTGTTTTTTTGTTTGTGGCTTTTTTGAGGTTTGAAATTGTTTCAGCAGCTGTATTTCCTAAATGAAAAATATTGACAACAATACCATCAACTTTTGCTCGATTTAGCCAGGGTAACGCTCCTCCAGCATGCTCATGGTTTGTGAGAAGTACTTCATCTCCTTTTTTGAGATCCAATCCCCAGCAAATGATATTTATTCCCTCCGTAACGGAATGAGTCAGTGAAATTTCCTCTTCCTGAGCATTGATAAAATTTGCAACAAGCTTACGGCTGTTTTTTTCTTCACCATATTCAACTGTGGTCTCCACATACATCATTTTTTTGTAGACAGCATCGATGACAGAATAGGGAGAAGGACCCATAGTTCCGTTATTAAAATAGGTCATTGTAGTATCAAGCGGAAATTGTAACCGTAAAGTTTCCCAAAATTTTTCATCGGCCACTGTACCTGAACTTAAATCGAAAGAATTGGGATGAACATTAGATGACGGATCGGGAAAGATTGTTTTATCTCTTGATGTATTTCCAAAGATGGAAATCGGTAAGAACCCCAAAGCACCAACCTGGGTTAATTTTTTTACGAAATTTCTTCTGTTTT
>CAIUKX010000242.1 GCA_903899795.1 uncultured Flavobacteriales bacterium | reverse complement strand
TTAGTTATCGCCTCAGTTATCTCTTTCGCTTTTCCTAAACCATGACCAACGATTCCATGCTCATCACCTACAACAATAATTGCAGAGAAAGTAAAGTTTCGTCCTCCTTTTGTTACTTTAGTAACACGGTTTACAGCAACAAGCTTATCTTTAAGCTCTATATCTGAAGGTTTAACCCTGTTTAATACTTGTGCCATATTCTAAAATTTAAGTCCAGCTTCACGAGCTGAGTTCGCTAATGATTTAACTCTACCGTGGTATAAATATCCGTTACGATCAAACACAACATTATTTATTCCAGCTTTGATTGCTTTTTCAGCAACCTCTTTTCCTACTACTCCAGCTTGCTCAATTTTATTTACTTTTTCAACAGCTTTATTTTTGTAGGAAGATGCAGATACTAACGTTTTACCTGCAACATCATCAATCAACTGCGCATAAATTTGCTTGTTGCTTCTGAATACAGACAAACGAGGCATCTTAGAAGTACCAGTAACTCTTTTTCTGATTCTTCTTTTGATCTTTGCTCTTCTATTTATTTTACTAAATGCCATAACAATTAACTTATTATTTTTTACCTGCAGATTTACCCGCTTTTCTTCTAATTTCTTCACCTAAGTAGCGAACACCTTTTCCTTTGTATGGTTCAGGTTTACGAAGGGAGCGAATCTTGGCAGCAACCTGACCCAAAAGTTGTTTGTCAATCGACTCTAAAGTTACGATTGGCGCTTTACCTTTTTGGGTATCTGCAGATACCTTAATTTCTTTCGGGAGTTCAAAAACAATCGGGTGAGAGTATCCTAATGCCAACTCCAACAATTGTCCTGTTGCAGTTGCACGGAAACCTACTCCGATAACTTCTAACTCCTTCTTGTACCCTTCTGATACTCCAACAACCATGTTATTGATCAATGCACGGTATAAACCATGTTTTGCTCTGTGTGCTGGACTCTCTGTTTCGCGGCTTAAAGTTACTTGGTCGCCCTCAATTGAAATTGAAATACAAGATTCGATTTCTTGCTTCAATTCGCCTTTGGTACCCTTAACGATAACTACGTTATCTTCCAACTTTACGTTTACTCCACTCGGGATGTTAACTGGGGATTTTCCTATCCTTGACATTTTACACTTATTAAAGATTAATAAACATAACAAAGGACTTCTCCTCCAACGTTATGAGTTTTTGCTTCTTTGTTTGTGATTATACCTTTAGAAGTCGAAACAATCGCTATACCTAATCCATTCAATACACGTGGCAAGTTATCTGCACCACTGTATTTTCTTAGACCTGGTCTAGATGCTCTCTCCAATTTTGTAATTGCAGGAACTTTTGTTGATTGGTTGTACTTCAAAGCGATTTTAATCACTCCTTGTTTTTCATCCTCTTCAAATTTGTAGTTAGTGATGTAACCTTGATCATAAAGAATCTTAGTCATCGCTCTTTTTACATTTGAACCAGGAATTTCGACCATTTTCAAACGTGCCGAACTTGCGTTACGGATACGCGTTAGAAAATCTGCGATAGGATCTGTATTCATAATTTTCCTATTATTGTATAATTACCAACTTGCTTTTTTAACACCTGGGATTTTCCCTGCCAAAGCCATTTCACGGAATGTTACCCTTGAAATTCCGAATTGTCTCATGTATCCTCTTGGACGCCCCGTTAAACCACAACGATTGTGCATACGGATTTTAGAGCCATTCACCGGCATTTTTTGGAGCGTCATCATCGCATCCCATTTAGCAGCTTGAATATCTTCAGAATTGCTTGTTGACTTCAAAATTGTAGTCAATTCTTCACGTTTCTTAGCATATCTAACTACTGCTTTTTCTCTTTTGCGCTCACGCGCTTTCATTGATTCTTTAGCCATTTCTCCTTATTTTTTTGTGAATGGAAAACCAAATGCATCTAACAATGCTTTACCTTCTTCATCGCTATCAGCAGATGTTACGAAAGTGATATCCATTCCTAGAATACGATTAACTTTATCAATATCAATTTCAGGAAAAATGATGTGTTCTTTGATTCCCAAATTGAAATTACCTCTTCCATCGAAACCTTTAGGACTGATTCCTCTAAAGTCACGTGTTCTTGGTAAAGCAATGGACAGAAGACGATCTAAAAAGTCATACATCTTATCTCCACGTAACGTAACTTTGGTACCAATCGGCATTCCTTTACGAAGTTTGAAATTAGAGATATCTTTTTTAGAGATAGTCTGGATTGCTTTTTGACCTGCAATTCTAGCCAAATCAGCAACTGCATTATCAATCAATTTTTTATCAGCTACCGCATCACCCATTCCCTGGCTCAATACGATTTTTTGAAGTTTCGGTACTTTCATTACTGTCTTGTACCCAAACTTCTCAGTTAGTCCCGGAATAATTTCCGCAGAATACTTTTCCTTAAGTCTTGGTGTGTAACTCATTACTTGATCTCCTCCCCTGATTTTTTAGAATAACGTACTAATTTTCCTTTATCGTTCATTCTACGTCCTGTGCGCGATGCAACTCCGTTATGAACTACCATAAGATTGGAAATATGAAGCGCTGCTTCGCGCTCAACAATTCCTCCTTGAGGGTTTGATGCACTTGGTTTAGTGTGACGTTTAATCATGTTCACACCTTCTACAATTGCACGCAATTTTTTTCTGTCAATAGAAACAATCTTTCCTTCTTGACCTGTTGACTCACCGCTTAATACTTTAACGGTGTCTCCAACTTTAATGTGTAATTTCTGTTGCATAACTTACCTTTAATTTAAAGTACTTCAGGAGCCAAAGAAACAATTTTCATGTAATTGTTTTCTCTTAACTCACGAGCTACTGGTCCAAAAATACGAGTTCCTCTTATCTCTCCCGCTTGATTTAAGATAACGCAAGCGTTATCATCGAAACGGATGTAAGAACCGTCGGCACGACGTATCTCTTTTCTTGTTCTTACTATTACCGCCTTGGCTACTTGTCCTTTTTTAACTGCACCAGAGGGCGTTGCGCTTTTGATAGCTACGACAATTTTGTCTCCAACAGAAGCATAACGACGTTTTGTTCCACCCAATACGCGGATACACAATACTTCTTTTGCTCCTGAATTATCAGCTACTGCTAGTCTTGATTCTTGTTGTATCATTACTAAAAATTATTTAGCTCGTTCAATAACTTCTACTAGTCTCCAGTTCTTTGATTTACTCAAAGGTCTAGTCTCCATGATTTTTACAATATCACCAATGTGGCAATCATTGTTTTCGTCGTGGGCGACAAATTTAGTAGTTTTTTTCACGAACTTACCATACTTAGGGTGTTTTACCTTTCTTTCTACTGAAACTACGATAGATTTTTCCATCTTATCGCTGGCTACGATCCCTATACGTTCTTTTCTTAAATTACGCTTTTCCATATCAAGCTAATTCTAAATTTAAACAAGCAACTAAGCCTGTGCTTCACGATTAGTTAATTCAGTGTTCAATCTTGCGACTGTTTTTCTGACATTTCG
>CAIUKX010000241.1 GCA_903899795.1 uncultured Flavobacteriales bacterium | reverse complement strand
ATCTCTCATTGCATCCATACATTTCCAAAATCCATAATGCTTATAAGCTGCCAATTGACCATCTTTTGTTAAATTTTCCAACGGACCTTCTTCCCACATCAGCTGATCTGAATTTTCAGGAAGATAGTTAAATACCTCTGGATTCAATACAAAAAAACCACCATTGATCCATTTTCCATCCCCTTTCGGTTTTTCCTGAAATTTTATGACATCTCCGGAAGAAGATAATTCCATACCTCCGAAACGAGCTTCCGGCTGAACGGCTGACAAGGTTGCTATTTTTCCATGCGCTTTGTGAAAATTAATCAGTTGGTTGATATCTACATCCGCCAATCCATCACCATAAGTCAACATAAACGGTTCTTCACCAATATATTTTTGAATTCTCTTTAAACGACCTGCTGTTTTTGATTCCAAACCGGTATCAACCAATGTAACTTTAAAGGATTCTGCATTGGTATAATGAACATCCACTTTATTATTACCCAATTCAATAGTCACATCCGAATTGTGGAGATAATAATTCATGAAATACTCTTTAATCACATAACTTTTATACCCTAAACAGATAATGAACTCATCAAAACCATAATGATTATAAATTTTCATGATATGCCACAATATCGGCTTACCTCCTATTTCCACCATTGGTTTTGGACGTACATCCGTTTCTTCAGCAATTCTTGTTCCTAATCCACCTGCAAATATTACTACTTTCATTTTTTTATTTTGAGGTTGAGATCGAGACTCAGGTTAAGATTGAGGTTCAGAATAAGTCTAATTCGACCTCAACCGGAACCTAAATCTTAACCTCAACCTGAATCTTATTTTATTTCTATCGCTTCAACATGCTGCAAATTAATATTCCCCCAGCCTTGATTGTCCCACAGAATGATTCCTTTGGAATGAGATGAGTCCGTGTACGAAATTTCGAAGAACAATGTTTTCATGACCAAATCAAATTCTCTTACACCTGTTTCTTCATTTCCTTTACCTATAGCGAAGTTAAAATAATATTGTCCTTTTGCGAGTTGGTGATTGATAATTTTTAATCTTATTTTTTTCTCTTCTCCTTTTTTTATTGAAAATTTTGGTTCTGAAAAATGAGACGCCACACCGACTTCCTGGAGCGAATAGATTCCAAATGCAATTCTGAAATCCTCAACCGACTGATTACCATATAATACTAATTCAATAGTAATTGTATCGTTTGTTGCATATTGATTAAATTGAAAGTTTTCAATCAATTCAAGTGACTTTATTTCTATCTCTCTAAATACACCATTATTTCTGTGAACTTCTTGAATCTCCATAAAATTAGAGGTGTTAAAATTGATCGAATTCGCTACATAAGCATTCACCGCATCATAAGAAGATCCATCGAACAAAATTTCTCCATTGTTTAATACAATTCCCCTGCTGCAAAGATTTTGAACCGATCCCATATTGTGACTCACAAAAAGTACGGTTCTTCCTTCCGAAGAAATATCTTTAATTTTCCCCAAACATTTGTTTTGAAATTCCATATCCCCGACCGCCAATACTTCGTCAATGATCAAAATTTCCGGATCCAAATGTGCTGCAACTGCAAAGGCCAGTCTAACATACATTCCCGATGAATACCTCTTCACTGGAGTATCGACATATCTTTCAACAGAACTAAAACTAATGATTTCATCTAGTTTTCGAGAAATTTCTGCTTTTTTCATCCCCAAAATAGCCCCGTTCAAATAGATATTTTCTCTCCCTGACAGTTCAGGATGAAACCCCGTTCCAACTTCTAACAAAGAAGCTACCCTACCTTTAATTTTTACACTTCCAGTCGTTGGGGCAGTGATACGAGATAAAATTTTCAGTAATGTACTTTTACCAGCACCATTTCTACCAATAATTCCAAGAATATCTCCTTGATTAACATTGAAATTTATATCCTTTAACGACCAAACATATTCCGAATTCCCTATCGTGGTCCTATCGTTGGTTTCACCCAACTTTAATAATGGATTTTCTTTTCCTCTCAAATTACTCCACCATCTTGTAAAATCGTCTCGCATCGTACCTGATCCAATCTGACCAAGCCTATATTGTTTCGATAGGTTCTCTACTTTAATCAGTGTGTTCATTTTGAGGTTGAGATTGAGGTTGAAACCGATTCTGAGGAAAGAATTAGTAACCAATTCGATTTCCTTCTGTAACTATTAATACCTATATTGTTATTTCCAACCATATTATTTTTCATTCTGATCTATTTCAATTTTATCCTGACTT
>CAIUKX010000240.1 GCA_903899795.1 uncultured Flavobacteriales bacterium | reverse complement strand
TCCTTGAACATCTCTTAGTGTCAATTGAACCGGATTTTCTCCAGCCATGTATGAAACATTGATTACTTCTTGTGGAGATAATGGGTTAGGATATACATCCAATTCCATGTCGTTGATCTCGTTTGCGAACAATCCTAACGTTCCGGTAACATTGATATTGTCAACGTAGAAGTTATTTGATTTATCAGAAGCTGTGAATTCAATTTTAATACGTGTTTCGTAATCAGTGCTTCCAGCCGTATAATTGAATGTACAAGTTTTCCATTGTGTGTTACTTGCCGGTGCATAATCAACTCCTCCTGCAAATCCTGCAGTTAGTATATCTGCTCCAAAAATCGTTTTTTTCAACGTCCAAGTTTCACCGCAGTTTTTAGATGTGTACACTTTCAATTGCTCAGTAATATCTGCATCAGCTGGTGTTGTTGGGTTACCCGGAGCTGTCATTACTATTGTTCCATTCGTTGCATAAGCATATTTGAAAGAAACCGTAACATTTGAAGTATTTGTCAAGTTGAAAGATGGAGAAATCAAAGCGTCAGTGTTTCCACCCAAACGATTGCTATAGAACCATTCATCTGTATAAGTCAAAGCTTCTTGTGTGTTTTTGTAATTGTTTAATTTGAAACACTTGCTGTGGTCATATCCAACTCCGTCAACTAATTGAAATTTAGCCCAGTTGTTTTCAGGATTGTCAACTAAGAACCAGTTTGCGGTACCACCTTCTAGGTCGTTAGAAAAAGGTCCTGTGAAGTCACCCCACAATGGAGAAACATAGATGTAACTTTCTTCCGTTTTGGTATCTGTTCCGGTTGCATTTGTAACAGTCAAAATTACTTTTTTATATCCTTGAGAATCATAAGTCACAGTAGGGTTAGCTGCTGTAGAGGTTGCAGGAGTTCCACCTTCGAAAGTCCAAGTTCTTGTATCAACTGCTGCTCTCCAAGAAACATCAAAGAATTGTACGCTTGAACCTTGGCAAACGAATTTTTTTGAAGAATGGAAATCTGCTACAGGAGAGCAAAGTGGTGGACTTGTCAAATCAATACCTGTTTGAGTATGTACAGAATCAGTGATTAATTGATCTCTTTGAGCAACATCACTTGTTAAAGCTGCACGCATACGTTCTACTTGTCCTTTTGTGAACATTACCGAACAGTAGGAGTAATCCATGTAGTTTTGGTAATTTTCACGTTTAGCGGTATTACAAACTTTCGATCCGTCAGGAGTTGGACAATGGTTCCATCCTTTTGTAACAGGAGTGTCATCAACACCATCATCACCACAAGCAACACCAGGATTGTTTGTATCTCCCCAAGGATGTGATAAATTTAAGTAATGTCCGATTTCATGCGTCAAAGCACGAGAAGTGTTTTCAGAACTAGGGGCATTTCTACCGATGTATCCATCTAAAATGATAACACCATCTTTATAAAATGCCAAATCATTAGAAGGATAGAATGCATAACCTGCAACTCCATTTTGCATTTCAGCAACTACCCAAACATTCAAGTATTTAGATCTGTGCCATTGATTTAATTTTGAATCATCATTGCCTTGAAATGCTTCATGACTGTAGATATGTTCAATACCGTTTGTACAATTTCCCCAAGGATCTTTGGCAGCCAATTTGAATTGAATCCAAACTTTTGATTTTAATGTGTCAAAAGGAGTAACAACTTCAGAAGTGTCACTATTCAACATCATATAATCACGGTTCAAAACTTGTACTTCATCGTAAACATTTGCGTCTGAAATATTTTCAGAACCGTATTGGTGAATGATATGAAAAACAATAGGAATAGTATAAACAACAGAATCTATTCCTTTCTCTGTTTTGTAACTTTTATGAGCGCTGTGTAGCAAGCGAGCGTGGTCAGCTTCCATCTGTGGGTCTTTTGCATACAGTTCTTGTAACTTGTGCTGTAAACCACAATTGAAATGAGTCTCCTGAGCAAAAGATTTAATGCTCATAAGTGTTATTAACGAGAAAGTTAAATACGTATAAAGTTTATTCATGACGATTTTACAATTTAAAAATAGCGTATAAAGATAGAAACAAAAATTTGTAAACCAAGAAATTTTTCAAAAGTCTTGTAAATATAGTATCGAATACAGTTAGCTTTTCAAGGCAATTTTCAATATTTTTTATATAGCAATTATCCTTGTTTAGAAGTGATGAATATTGGATGAGTTTTACTTTAATGAACCCTGTCGTTTTGGATGTAGTTCTTAATATCCAATAAAAAGTCAATATTTTCCTCCACATGGTTTCCAATGACAATCAGATTGACACCTATAGATGCCAATTCTTCAACTTGAGAAATGGAACGGATTCCTCCACCAATGATAACCGGAACTTCAAGAAACATAACATCTTTGATGATTTCCAAAGGAACTGGATGATTTGCTCCGCTTCCGGCATCGAAATAGAGCATTTTTTTTCCTTGTAACACCCCGGCAATTGCAGTGTTTTTGGCAATACTGGTCTGTTCACGTGGAATAGGGGTTGTTTGACTCACATAAGCAACACTTGATTTTGTGCCACCATCAATTAAAATGTAGCCGGTTGGAATCGTTTCAAGATCCATCGCATAAATCTCATTTGCTGACTGAACATGGTGCCCGATCAAATAATCCGGATTTCGACCTGATAACAAACTTAGGTAAAGTAAAGCATCCGCTTTTTCAGATAATTGATGTGATCCACCCGGGAAAATAATTAATGGTAGTTTTGAATTTGACTTGATAAAATCAACTGTCATTTCAAATTCTTTTTTTGTTACGGTACTTCCTCCTATTAAAAGAAAATCGACACCTGAGAATTCAGCCTTTTCAAGCAGGCTTTTCAGTTGTGATCCGTTGTCACTTTTTTCAGGATCAATCAAAATGGCAATTTGTCCCTTCTTTGCCTTAATTTTATTGTAGTATGTAGAACTATTATTCACAGATTGTTGTATTGATAGAAATGATGCGACTTTCTTCTTCAAAGATATTTAAATCCGTTCGAACAGAGCCATTCGGATTTATTATTTCACCGAACCAATTGTTGTTTTCCCTTTTTTGAAGTAGGAGTTCAGTTTTAAAATCGATTCCTTTTCTGCCTGATAATTTGTACAAGGATTCTTTACCGGACCAGACTTTAGTAAGTTCAACGGCTGACTCACAATCCAATTTTTCAAGTTCGTCAACAGATAAGAATTTGTGTTTAATCGCTGCAATTTTCGGATGAATCACTTCGATATCCAATCCCAGTTTGAACGATTGCGAAACAGCTATTCCAACCATTGTTTTGGTATGGCTAATGGAAATAAAACCTTCATTTTCGATGAAGGGCGCACCAACTGCATCATAATGGATATGCTGGTGTCCGAATAATTCGTGACGAAGCAGTCGTGTCGTAACAAATTCCCTTTTTCGCTGTAAATTAGTGAAAGAGAAGTAGCGTTCCTTTTCCAGATCAGTTAATTGATCCAGAAAATCGGTCGGATCAAAATCAGAGAAACTCATCAAATGAACATGAACTGAATCGAAGTCAAAAACTTTTTTTTGGAAAATCACACCTTAATTTTGAGACAAAAAAACGAAAAAATACGATTTATCCAGTTAAAATTTTTTCAATAAGAATTAGAACGATTAATATTTATTAAATTTACCCACGAAAAAAAGAAATAAATAGATCTAGAATGAAAATACTTGTTTGTATCAGTAAATCACCGGACACGACTTCGAAAATTGCTTTCACAGATGGCAACACGAAATTTGATGAAAATGGTGTTCAATACATCGTTAATCCTTATGAAGAGTGGTATTCGCTCGTACGCGCTTTGGAGTTGAAAGAAACTTTAGGTGGTAATGTAACCATTATAACTGTCGGATCTGCCGGAGATGAGGCTGTAATCCGTAAAGCATTGGCAATTGGAGCTGATGATGCAGTGCGTATCGACGCTGAAGCGACAGATGCTTATTTCACAGCAACTCAAATTGCAGCTTACGCGAAAAGCAATTCGTTTGATATCATTTTAACAGGTAAAGAAACAATCAACTACAACGGATCTCAGGTTGGGGGAATGATTGCTGAAGAGTTGGATATGCCATTTATTTCTTTGGCTACAAAATTAGACTTGAACGGGTCAACTGCTACTTTAGAGAAAGAAATAGTGGGTGGTGTTCAGGTTGTTGAAGTTGCAACTCCTTTTGTTGCTTCATGCGCGAAAGGGATGGCTGAACAAAGAATTCCAAACATGAGAGGAATTATGGCAGCAAGAACGAAACCGTTGACAGTTGTTCCTGCAATAGGTGCGGATTTGTACACAGCCTTTACTTCTTACTCAATGCCTGCTCCTAAAACAGCATGTAAAATGATTGATCCTGAAAACATGGATGAATTGGTTTCTTTGTTACACAACGAGGCGAAAGTCATATAATTTAAAATTGTTAAAAATGTCTACATTAGTATATATCACAAGTAGTAACGGTGTTGGAAAGAGTGCTTTCGAAGCGGTTACTTATGCAAAAAAAATGGGTGGAGATGTTGTTGTTGTAACAACTGGATCTGCTGACTCATCTGTATTGGCTGGATTAGGTCAATATGGTGCAAGTAAAGTTTTAGTGGATCGTTCTGTTACTTCTGATGATTCTCAACAATTGACACGCGTTATCGCTACTGCTGTTGCTAGTACGAATGCAAATGCAATCGTTTTTTCTCATGATCTGGTTGCGAAAGCGGTTGCACCAAGATTGTCTGTTCGATTGAAAGCAGGATTAGTTGCGGGAGCGACAAGTTTACCAACAACTGATGGAGGTTTTACATGTTCAGTTAATGTATTCTCAGGGAAAGCATTCGGAAATGTGAACGTAAAAACGGATAAAAAAATCATCTCTTTGTTACCAAATAGTATTCAACCTGAAAGTACTGGAAGTGCTTGTGCAGTGGAGGAATTCAACGGTAATGCAGGAGAATCAAGAATCAAAGTCATTTCAACGAAAAAACCGGAAGGTGAAATTCCATTGCCGGAAGCTGAATTGGTTGTTTCAGCAGGTCGTGGAATGAAAGGTCCTGAAAACTGGGGAATAGTTGAAGATTTAGCAAAAGAATTGGGAGCAGCTACTGCTTGTTCTCGTCCGGTTGCAGATATAGGTTGGAGACCTCACCATGAACACGTTGGTCAAACAGGTGTTGCAATTCGTCCTAATTTGTACATCGCAGCAGGAATCTCCGGAGCAATCCAGCATTTAGCAGGAGTAAACGGTTCTAAAGTTATTGTTGCGATCAATACAGATCCGGAAGCACCTTTCTTCAAAGCTGCAGATTATGGAGTATTAGGTGATGTTTTTGAGGTTCTTCCACGATTGACGGAGGCTTTGAAAAAATTCCATGCTTCAAATAATTAAATCTTGGAAATAAATACTATTTTTACCACGAACGAACAAACAAGTAAGGAAGCAAAGTCAGCTTCCTTACTTGTTTTATTAAATATTCCAACGCGTTAAATTGGCATGGAGAAAGTAAAGCTAGAAATCATTGGGCTATCATACAGTCAAACTCAGTCTGGAGCCTACGCATTAGTATTATCAGAAGCAGGAGGTAAAAGGAGACTACCGATTATTATTGGTGGATTTGAAGCCCAGGCAATTGCCATCGAATTGGAAAAAATGACACCGACTCGCCCACTTACACACGACCTTTTTAAAAGTTTTGCAGTAGCATTTTCAATTCAAGTGAAGGAAGTAGTAATTTACAACCTGGTTGAAGGGATTTTCTACTCGAAAATTGTTTGTGAACGAGAAGGACAAATTACTGAAATTGATGCCCGAACATCCGATGCAATTGCAATTGGTGTCCGATTCAATTGTCCGGTATATACTTTTGAGTCTATCCTTGCCAGTGCAGGTATTTTATTAGACGAAAATTCACCGGATAATGATTTCAATTTCGGTGAAGAAGAGGAAGAGGAAAAAGAAGAGACAACAGAAGAATTATCGATTCAGGAATTGGAAACACAGTTGAATACCGCTCTTGAAAACGAAGATTACGAATTGGCTTCCAAATTACGCGACCTTATCAACAAAAAGACTTCGTAAGATTTTTTTACTTTTTTAACGACTACTACTTTGGGGATTAAACTACGATTGATCTTAATGAATTTCCTGCAGTTTTTTGTGTGGGGTTCGTGGCTGATTACAATCGGAGTATACTGGTTCAATAACAAACAGTGGCCGGAACAATCATTTGGAGTTATCTTTTCAACGATGGGATTATCGTCCCTTTTCATGCCTGCTATTGCCGGAATGATTGCTGATCGTTGGATCAGTGCAGAAAAGCTTTACGGAATTTTACATATACTAGGCGGATTAGTTCTGTTTTATGTCCCGCTGGTGAAAGACCCTAGTCACATGTTTTGGGTGATGTTGCTGAACATGATTTTTTACATGCCGACAATTGCACTCTCTATCACAATTTCTTATGCTTCTTTGAAAAACAATAATCTCAATTTAACCAAAGAATTTCCTCCGATCCGGGTTTTTGGAACCATAGGATTCGTCGTTGCTTTGTGGACCATCGATTTATGTGGATTCAGCAGTTCTGAAAATCAATTTTACGTAGCTTCTGTTTCATCGGTATTATTGGGTTTGTATTCTTTTACCTTGCCTAAATGTCCACCGATGGGAAAAGTGATTGGAAAATCCTTTATTGATATCATTGGGTTGAGTGCGTTTAAGTTGTTCAAAACACCCAAAATGGCAATCTTTTTTCTGTTCTCATTGCTGTTGGGAGCTTCGTTGCAATTAACCAATGCGTATGGAGATACTTTTTTACACGACTTTTCGAAAATTGGGGAATTTAAAAACCTCTTGGCTGTAAAGCATCCGACCATTATCATGTCGATTTCTCAAATTTCAGAGACTATTTTCATTTTGTTCATTCCCTTTTTTCTCCGAAAGTTTGGAATTAAAAAAGTGATGCTCATGAGTATGTTCGCATGGGTGTTGCGTTTTGGTTTATTCGCATATGGAGATCCAGGCTCGGGATTGTGGATGATCGTGCTTTCTTGCATCATTTACGGAATGGCATTTGATTTTTTCAACGTTTCAGGATCCTTATTTGTGGAGACACAAAGTGATACTAAAATCAGAGCAAGTGTTCAAGGATTATTCATGATGATGGTGAATGGAGTCGGAGCCGTATTGGGAAGTTTACTGAGCGGACTGATTATCAAATCGTATTACATTTTACCGAATGGCGAAAAAGACTGGCATGGAATCTGGCTCCTTTTTGCGATTTATTCATTAGTCGTTGCCCTTCTTTTTGCAGTCTTGTTCAGGCATACACACGATCCTAACTTGGAAGTGAATCATTAGAAGTAATTTTTCAGCAAC
Organism: uncultured Flavobacteriales bacterium; assembly: GCA_903899795.1. Taxonomy (GTDB): domain Bacteria; phylum Bacteroidota; class Bacteroidia; order Flavobacteriales_D; family Crocinitomicaceae; genus CAIUKX01. The sequence continues at coordinate 4,219 of CAIUKX010000240.1, read as the reverse complement.
AAAAACTTACCTTTGTTTTCATGATAAAGCTGGAAGACGATATTTTCTCCATTCAAAACACATCCGATTTTGAAAGCATTGCTTTGGAGGTTTTCCATTTTCAGCTTGAAAATTGTCAAGTTTATGGAGATTATGTCCGACTTCTCAATCGCCTGCAACCGAAATCAGTAAATGAAATTCCTTTTTTACCGATCTCATTTTTCAAATCACATTCCATCATTACCAAAGATTTACCAGTTCAGTTTGACTTCATGAGCAGCGGTACAACCGGAATGATCCGCAGTAAACATTTGGTACAAAAACCGGAAATGTACATCCGTTCGTTTACGGAGATTTATCATCAATTCATTGGAAATCCAGCCGAACAGGTCATATTGGCATTACTGCCCAATTATTTGGAACAGGGAAATTCAAGTTTGGTTTATATGGTGGACCATTTGATCCAACAAACGAATTCACCATTATCGGGATTTTTTCTAGAAGAATATGATGCATTAATTTTGAATTATCAGCAGGCGATTTCCGAAGGAAAGAAAGTAGTGATTTTTGGTGTATCGTATGCCTTACTTGATCTGGCGGAACAAAAAGTAAATTTATCCCAGGCTCAGATCATTGAAACGGGTGGTATGAAAGGCCGAAGAAAAGAGTTAACCAAAGAAGAATTACACGACCAGTTGAAACAAGGATTGGGTTGTGAGTTCATTTCTTCGGAATACGGTATGACGGAATTGTTTTCCCAATCTTACAGCAATAAAGACGGTTTATTTGATCTTCCGAAATGGATGGAAATAAAAATCCGGGAAACCAATGATCCTTTTCAATATGTGGACGACGGCAAAACTGGGGGAATCAATGTCATCGATTTGGCAAATTTGTACAGTTGCAGTTTTATCGCTACGCAAGACCTCGGTAAAAGAATCGGAAATCAATTTCAACTCATGGGAAGATTCGATAATTCGGATTTAAGAGGCTGCAATTTGATGGTGGAGTGAAGTTTTATTTCAAAAATAGATGCTAATTTTTTTAACCACAGATTTAAAGGAGTTTAGTACAGAGATACACGGAATTTTTTCATATCTTAATAAAAACTGTGCTACTCTGTGAAATAAACTCTGAGTATCTCTGAGGTAAAAACAGGTTCTATTTTTAGAATATAAATTCAGAAGCATTATCCTCAAAAATACTGTTTTAGCCGAGCAAAGTTTTAGATACACTGCAGCAATACAATGCGAGTCATAATTGGACGGTTTTTTGGAGTTTCGATAAATCAAAACCTTTCGATTTAAGTTTGGAAAGTATCTCTTGATACACGTTATCGTCCTTTTTAGATGTTCTTGATAAAATCCACAAATATTTTTTATTCGGGTGGCTAACTACTGCATAGCTATAATCAGTTGCCAAATCGATGATCCAATACTTTGCTTTAAAAGGCCAAAAGAATTGCACTTTCAGTTTTGCGTTGCCCGAACCCTTAACCACAAATGCTTTACCTTTGATATAGGATTGTTTACCAGTGATACTGTCTCTGTTGCATCGGTTTTCTACAATTACATATCCTTTTTCGCTTATAGTGTATTGGGCAGTTGTGCAATGACATCCTTTTTGAAAGTATTGAGGGTAAGAAGCGATTTCGTACCACTTACCTGCATATTTCTCTATGTCCACAGATGGAACAGTTTGCAGTGTTTGCGCTTGGCTATGTGTTGTCGTCATTAGAAGAAATAGAATTACTTGTGAAATCAATGCTGCTTTGTTCATCGTATTTTATATAAATCAATTGTCAATTTTCAGCTCCCTCGGTTGATATTCGTAAGGTACTCATAATAATATCGATAACGTATATAAATTAAGCTTATGTGCAGCAAGTATTTCAAAAGGTCACATTACAACTTTTTCCAGAAAACGATTTTGTCTTCCCCGTCCTTCCAGAAGTCTCTGATCACAGCTTCTTGCGAGTATCCAATTTTTTTGTAGAAGTTTCTGGCTGCAATTTGGGCATCGTCACTTGATGTTTCAACGATTAAAATTCTAGCTCCTTTTTCTTTGAGCAAATGCTCAATATGGTTCATCATTTCACTTGCAATTCCTTTTCCTTGCGATTGTTTCAAAACACCAATTGCCAATAAATTATAAGTACCTTCTGTCAGCTTCTCGGGAACACAATATCCGATTGCTGTTGGTGTTTCATGGTCAATGTAGGTAAACCAAATCTCCTCAGTATCCGGGTTATTGAAGTAATCAGCAATCATTTCATCTAAATATTCAGATGGAAATAATTCACTTGAATCAACTACCTTTTTTAGTTTGTCAATGTCCGCAGGTACAACAGCTCGTATTTTTTCGTTCATTTTACTGTTTATTATTCTCACACTCGACATCTCGTTTTGCTTTGTCAATTTTTTAAATTCTACTCGTTATCCTTATTGAAGTAAAAACTTCACAACTTCATCAGTTCCGCCGTTACTAATGTTTCTTACAACTGTGGAAATATCCTCAAAAATACAGTTTTATACGAATAAATTTTAGAAATTCTGTGCTCTTCAATTGCTACCAAACGAAATCATTTATTGCAATTCTGCTAATTCCTTCAATTTTCTGTTCATTGCTTCAAATCCCTTTTTCGTGTTGTTGTCAAGCATTTTTTTGAAAAGTGGAACCAGAATACCTCTAAATTTTTCACTTTGTCTAAAAGTTGTTGTTCCATCACCATTGTCAATAAGTTCAAATTTATGTTCACCGTCAAAAAGTCCGGCAAACAATAAATGTCCAATCCACTTCAATTCTTTGTTCGTTTCATAGCAAAGAATTTTCGGCTTAAAAGTCATTCCTTTTGCTTCCGGTGGTTCAATTCTTGCCGTAATTTTATTTCCAACTAATACTTCTCCGTTTATAGATTTTATAAATGGATTCCAATTCGGATAATTGTCAAAGTTGGTAAGAATGGACCAAACTTTTGCTGGTGTTGCATGAATTACAATTTCTGTTTTGATTTCTTTTGCCATAGCTGTTACATATAAGAATGTGATTAAACCAATTGTTGTTAGATACTTCATTTGTCTCGTGTTTGTAGTACGTTACAAAGGTCTAACCAAACAATTGTTTTGCTCTTGACAAAAATCAAGAAATCACAGCAGTTGCTTTTTTCTAATTCTGCTGAATGTTTCAGGCGTCATTCCAAGCATAGAAGCAATATATTGCAACGGCACTTGATTAAAAAGTTCTTTATTGTTTTGAAAGAAATAGTCATACCTTTCTTCCGCTGTCATTGATAAATGGCTGAAGATTCGCTCCTCTAAAATGATAAAGCAACGCACGATAAATAATTTTTCCAATTCGTGCCATTTGGGGACTAATTCTCCAATTTTTCTGTAATCAGCTTTAGTTATCGAATAGATTTCTGAATCAACCAGTGCTTGAATTGATAATCGGGAAGGTGTCTCAAACACAAAACTGGATAAATCGGTAGAAAAATAACCTTTTGTTGAAATCCATTGCGTTATTTCTTTTTCATCCGTTGAAATAAACATTCTTAAAAGTCCAGATTGCACAAAACTTAAATGGTCGCAGCGCTTGCCTGACTTCAATAAAAAGTCACCTTTCTTAATAGTTGTCAATTTGAACAATGAAACGATCGTATTCAAGTCTTCAGCATTAACGACTCCAAAGTAAGATTTTATATACTGTTCAAGTTCTGTCATAATCCGTTGTGTCTAGCAATAGTGCTGCTATTTCTTGTAGATACTATTCGTTATTATATTTTATTCCACTCCCAAATTCCATATTGCAGTTCAGTCGGAAGTTTAAAACCACAAAGTTTTAGTGTTAAAAGTATATTGCCTCTATGATGTGCTTCGTGATGTATAAAGTAGCCTAAAAAAGGCACAACCCCACGTTTAAATCCCTTCACAGTTCCGCCATTTGCTATTCCTGTTGTCAATACTTGACCAATCAAATCAGCAGTAATCGTGTGACAATCTTTGAGCATAGCGATTGTTTTGGGATCTTCCGCTCTTATGGTTGTCAAATCACTGACCAATTGCTTGTCGTATTTCTCCAATTTCCAAAACCTCACATTATACATATGAGCCAATTGATGACCAACATTTCCACCTCCACGTTTAGAAGTCGACAGATCTAATGCTTCTTCCGTAAGATTGTCAAGCAACATTAAGTTGGTTCTATGATGGATGAACCAAGTATCAATAATTTGTTGTTCAAT
>CAIUKX010000239.1 GCA_903899795.1 uncultured Flavobacteriales bacterium | reverse complement strand
GCGTGCTGCCAGATGCAGGGGCGTCTTGCCTCATGTCGTTAAAATTTATAAATCGTTGAATATCGCCATTGAATTTAATAGGTACATCTTCGCAGTTGCCATCTTTATTTTTAGCAACTATTAGCACCGTTTCCACTTTAACTTCGCCCCCAGGTAATTCAGAAGTCTTATTGTGAATCATAATTATGATTTGTGCATCTTGTTCGAGTTGTCCACTATGCGCAAGATCTGAGGGGCGCGGTCTATCTGTCGCTCTTTTAGTAACTTCACGATTGATCTGAGCAAGGGCAATAATTATGATGTTCAATTCAACGCATAGCCTCTTTAAAAGTTTACTGCTTTTTGATATAGCCAACCTTTCATCATTTTCAGCCCCATCAACTATTGCAAGTTGTATATAATCAAGGCCAACTATAAAGGGTAGTCCAGCTTTACCTTTAGCAGTCTTCATGTACTTTTTATGTGATTTCCTGATGGACGATACGATAGCTTTGATATTTTGCGTTTTGTCGTCTATGTATATATCAAGCATGTTAAAATGTTTGATAGACTGCTGCAACATTTTATCTTGTTGTGGGGTTAATACCCCGCTCCTGATGGATTTAAGCGGAATATCATTCTTTGAGGCTGCATAGCGCCGCCCAAGGTTCGTTTTTGAAGATTCAAGTGAGTATATCCAAGCCTCCCCTGCGGCGCTTATTGGGCTTGTAATAGCGTTATTGATAAGATTTAGCATTAATGCTGTTTTGCCTTGTGATGGCCGGGCGGCAAGTAAAACAAAATCACCGGGGCATAGGCCGAGTAAAATTGCATTTAATTCGGGATAACCAGTATCCACTCCGAGTAATTCTGATTTGCGTTGTTTCTGTTCCTCTATACCCATCAAGACCTCAATATAAATTTCACCTATGCGAGATGAGTTATTATCGCCTATTATACCATCTTCTAATTCCTGTAAAGCTGCTGTTACTTTATCTTGCAATTCAAAAACATCGGTACTGTCTTCGTAAGCATCGCCAATAGCGGCGCCGCAGATTCTGATTATTTCCCTTTGTCTGAATTTCTCATAGACAATACGAGCATGTGTTTCAATGTTTGCTGATGATATAACGGCGGCTGAAATTTTTGTAATAAAGTATCTACCACCTATTAATTCAAGATTGTTGTTTTTGCTCAATTGGTCGCAAACTGTTAAAAGGTCGATAGGGAAACTGTTGTTATGCAACTCACACATGGCTTGAAATATCATTTGGTGAGCATCAACGTAAAAACATTCCGCATGGAGTATAGATGAAGCCTTTTCAAATGCTTCTGGTTCGATCATGCAGGCGCCTATTACCGCTTCCTCAAGATCGGGAGCCTGTGGGGGTATCTTTCCGTAAATCAAAGTAGTTAGGTCCGGTTTACGACTTCGTGTACTGCCAAATTCTTTTTTAATGTTTACAGCCATAAATTATTTATTGTCGTTTTTGTGCCATGCCAAAACACAGAGGTACGGTGAACGATATTTTTTTAAGTAAGTATTGTTGTTCTCAATTGCTTGCAGATATTTTATCACATCTTTTTTGTAAATACCAGGCTTAAATCCAGTTGGACTTTTTGCATCTGGCATTTCCCCGGTTAGTGTGACATATTCTTTTATCGTAAATGGTTTTTTCATTTTCGCTATCTCGGGTACTTCATCAATTATCCATTGTTGAAATTTTTTAAAAGATTCTTTTTGTTTGTCGGTGGGTATAAAACCTTTAGGTTTTATGTTATTGGTTATTGGTTTATCTATACTACCTGTGCTTTCACCTGTGCTTTCACCTGTGCTTTGTATAGTGCTTTCACTGTGCTTTTTAGTTGCTTTATCAAGTGCTTTGTTGTTTTTTGATAAAGCATTTGATAGGGCAACTATATTACTTGAGTATTGGTTTTTTGAATATTCGATAACTTTTATTGCCCCCCAACTAACAAGATCATCGAAATGAGTTTTGTAAGAATTGTAGGATTTTACGCCTATAGCTTCTAAAGCCATTGATGTCGGTAAACCAAATTTTTCTTTCCAGCCGAGACGATTACAATGCTCTATCGCAAAAAAATAAATAGCTATATGGGTGGGTTTAACTTTCTCCGGATTAGCAAAAGTGAAGTCCCAAAAACTACGAGAAAGTTCATATTGAGTTAATGCCATAGTATCGTATCCTTGTTAATATTTTCTAAATTCAGATACATTGGCATAGTTACCCGTTTTTTTTGCCAACGTGGATCGCGTAATTTTTTTGAATAATCGGATTTGTAATTTGTCTTAGACATTAGTTGCAACTTTTAAAGGTGAAAAAAGAAGGTCGGGCTTTGGGAAGTTGCAACACAAACCAAAACTATTTCTTGCGAAAAAGTAGCCCGACCGTAATTTTAATGATGTTAATTCTTTTTGCATTTAGAAAAAGTTTAGTCTGTGTTGCAGGTGCAAAATACGTTAAATTTATGGATCATCAAAATTTTTATTGTCAAAAAAAGAAAAAAGTAGGGTTTATTTTTAATTATTAAATAAATTAACTTCCACGTTTTCTATTGGTTGGTAATAATTCAATTGTTTTATTATTTTCCGCTGTTCACTCGGCCTTTTATCTACTTCATTCTGTATGAGATTACATTGCGGGTAATCTCTATGCTCTCGAGCAACGGAATGCCTC